>SKXS01000005.1 GCA_007128345.1 Spirochaetia bacterium | reverse complement strand
CCCGCAGCAGCCTTATTCTCGTCTGTCCCTGCTCAAAGTAGAGGACCGTATCCACCATATGCTCAATCACCTTAGGTCCCGCAATTGATCCGTCCTTGGTAACATGTCCGACGAGAAAGACCGCTCCCTGGGATTCCTTAGCCCAATCGATCAGCTCAAGGCAGGAGTACTTAAGCTGGTTCACCGTTCCAGGCACCGCACCAATTTCATCACAAACCAGCGTCTGGATTGAGTCAATGACCACCGCATTCGGTTTGAGATCCCGAAGAGTTTTTATAACCGTCTCCAACCTGGTTTCACAGAGGATGTTCACCGGTGCTGCTGCAAGCTTAATCCGCTGTGCACGGTTGCGTATCTGCCTGGCTGACTCCTCACCGGAAACATAGAGACTCTTTTCATCAGGCATGGATGCAAGGAGCTGCAGCATGAGGGTGGATTTGCCTATGCCGGGTTCTCCTCCCACGAGGACAGAACTGCCCCGCACAATCCCTCCGCCAAGCACACTATCGAGCTCCGATATATTACAGGAAAAACGAAATGATTCCTCTCCGCCGATATCACCAAGGGCAACAGGCCCTGCCGGCGTATCTCCCCGGCTCCTGCGTGTGACAGTCTTAGTTTTGCTAGTGAGTATCGGCTCCTCCTGAAAAGAATTCCACGTACTGCATGAGGGGCAGCGGCCAAGCCATTTTCCGGACTCAAATCCGCAGGAGCCGCAAACGTATCGGTAGGTTCGCTTTGCCATGAATGTTACAGCTCATTTATAAATTTTTTTTCAGGAGAAATCAACTCAAAGATACGCTCCAAGTCATCCAGCGAGTAGTACGATATCTCGATTTTTCCCTGCTTCAAGTCGCCTTTGATGGCCACCTTGGTCCCCAGGACCTCGAGAAACCGCTCTTCCAGATGCTGAATTTCGGCAGACTTGCGCCGCTGTTTCTTTACTGGGTGCGGATGGGTCCCGGCTCGGGAACCGGCATTGAACTGGGATGCAAATTCTTCAGCTTCCCGCACCGAAAGCCCGCGGTCCAGAATCCGCTGAAACAGCACTTCACGCTCAGAGGGGTTAACAACTGAAAGCAGCGCCCGCGCGTGTCCGCTTGATATGGCTAGGGTTTTCAAAGCTTCCTGCATGGAATCAGGAAGGTTCAGCAGCCTGAGACTGTTTGCCACTGTTGACCGCCTCTTTCCTATTTGGGTAGCCAACTCTTCCTGGCTCAAGCGTGCTTTATCCATGAGGTATCTGAAGGCCTTGGCCTCCTCTATGGGATTCAGGTTTTCCCGCTGAAGATTTTCAATGAGAGCAACTTCCAGCTTCTGCGCATCACTGTAGGTACGCACAATCACCGGTATGGTCTGCAGCCCGGCACGCCTTGCCGCACGCAAACGGCGCTCACCGGCTATCACCTGATACCTCTCTCCTTGTTTCTCCACAAGCACCGGCTGAAGCACACCCTGCCGGGAAATGGAATCAGCGAGTTCCTGGAGGGACGTATCGTCAAAGTCCTTCCTCGGCTGGTCAGGATTTGCATCAAGGAGATCTATATGCACTTCATGAACAGGATGCCCGGCAGCAGTGCTCTGCACAACATCATCAAACGTATAGTCGCTGATGAGCGATCCAATACCTTTTCCCAATCCTCGTTTATTCACGACGCGTCACCTCCTCAGCAAGTTTCATATATGCTGCAGCACCCTGGCACTTTGGATCATAGAGATTTATGGGCAACCCATGGGAAGGCGCCTCGGACAAGCGGACATTTCTGGGAATGACGCTCGAAAAGACCCGATCGCGAAAGTACTCTGACACATCGCGCACCACCTCATTTGCCAGACGGGTTCTTGAATCGTACATAGTGAAGAGTATACCGAGGATACTCAGCTGCTTATTTAATTCCCGTTGCACACTCTTAACAGTACGCACAAGCATACTGAGCCCTTCCAAGGCAAAATACTCGCACTGAAGGGGAATAATGACTGAATCAGCCGCAACCAAGCCGTTGAGCGTCAGGATTCCAAGCGATGGAGGGCAGTCAATACATATGTAGTCCCAAGTCTGCTCGTAGGGCTGGATAGCACGTTTGAGGAAAAACTCCCGCTTTTCTGCTTCAATAAGCTCAATGCTTGCTCCGGTGAGGTTTATGTTCGATGCAATCACGTAGAGGTTGTTCACAGGTGTCTTTTGGATAACTTCCGAAGATGTTGCCGTTCCATTAATAAGCTCGTAGGCTCCACGCTTCATGCTGTCGGCACCAACACTGCTGGAAAGATTACCCTGGGGATCAAAATCAATAAGCAGCACCTGTTTTCCGTATTCCGCCAGGTAAGCACCTAGATTTACCGCAGATGTGGTCTTACCGACACCCCCCTTCTGGTTTGCAAATACAATTTTTCTTGCCGCCATGGCTGGAGTATAGACTAAACGCTGCATCATGTCATTACTTCTTATTGACCAACCTTCCTTCTTTTTTGTATCTTCTCTCTATAAGGAGACTATAATGGATACACCAAAACAGCCGGAAATCAAAGAAGATGCCGTAAAGAAGGCGCTTCAGGACGTTCGTCCATCTTTACAGAACGACGGCGGAGACGTTGAATTCGTGAGCATGAGCAGCGAGGGGAAGGTGAAAGTCCGGCTCGTCGGATCCTGCGCGGGATGCCCCATGTCACAAATGACCCTCAAACACGGCATTGAGCGGTACCTCAAAGACCGGGTATCGTCAGCTATTGTTGTTGAATCAGTCAACTGACATCTTCTGTGTTTCACGTGAAACACAAAATATGCCATGTTTTAGGTACATACGCATAAACGGGATTGTTTCACGTGAAACAATCCCGTTTATTATGCAGCCGTATCCTTGCGGTCTTACTCTTCATCCTCAGCATCACTTAGCAGACGGGAGAGATCTTCATCGATAGTGCTGTCTTCATTATCTCCTTCGATGGGCTCTCCTGAACTGGCCTTTCGTTCCCGTACCGCTTCCTCAAGATCCTGTTCGTCTTTTTCACCCTTGATGAGCGTGATCGCCTTCACATGATCCGGAGGAGCTATAGCAGCTAAAATAATTCCGCTGGCCTGCCGGCCCTGCATGGATATCGAAGAAGCTTCAAGCCGTAAGGTATTCCCCATTGAGGAGATGGTCATAAACTGGTCATCCTCGCGTACACGCAGAGCACTGACAATCTCGCCGGTCTTTTCCTGTATTTTATAGCAGATTTGCCCTCGAGTTGCCCGGGAATGGGGTGTGAAGTTTTCAAAACTCATGCGCTTGCCGTATCCCTTCTCGGTAACCACCAAGATGGTCATGCTGGTATCTACAAAGAGTATGGCTGCTATCTCATCATCAAGGCGGAGACGCATTCCAGTCACGCCCCGGGTTGCCCTGCCCATACTCCTCACCGAATTCTGGGGAAATCGAAGAGCTAGTCCTTTTCTTGAAATTATCAGCGCTTCACCGGTTCCGTCGGTGAGCTGTGCGCTCACAAGCCGGTCTCCGTTATCAAGCTTGATAGCCACAATACCGCGCCGCTTGGCATTGACAAATTGGGAAACCTGCACCTTTTTGACGATCCCCCTGGTAGTGACCATGAAGAGGTACTGGTCGGGAGCAGTAAAATCCTTGATAGAAACTACGGCGCTTACATCCTCGTCAGGAGAAATGTTCATGAGCGCTTTGATATGGCTCCCCTTCGCGGCTCGTGATCCCTCAGGTATCTCATGCACCTTCAGCCAGTAAGCCTTACCCTCGGAGGTCACGAACATGATGTGGTCGTGGGTGGAGGCTACAAATATGTGGTTGATCAAATCCTCTTCCCTGAGCTTTGCGGAAGCAGATCCTCGTCCTCCCCGGCCCTGGCTCCGGTACGCTGATGCAGGAACCCGCTTGATGAAGCCTCTGTTTGATATCACCACCACCATATCCTCCTTGGTGATGAGATCCTCAATATTGATTTCCTCTACCTCATCAAGCTGGATTTCCGTACGCCTCGGATCAGAAAAAGCCTCTCCTGTCTTGATCAGCTCCTCCTTGACTACATCAAGCACCATACGTTCGTGGGCAAGGAGTTTCTTGAAATATGCAATCTTCACGATGAGCTCATCAAGCTCCTCGCTGATCTTACGTGTCTCCAGACTGGTCAGACGCTGGAGACGCATATCAAGGATTGCCTGCGCCTGTACATCCGTCAGAGAAAACCGGGCTATGAGCCTGGCCTTTGCCTCCTGCGCATCGGGAGACTTCTTGATCATCTCAACTACTTCGTCAATGTTGTCCAGGGCTATCTTGAGCCCCTGGAGAATGTGCGCCCGTTCTTCAGCCTTACGCAGTTCATATCTGGTGCGTCTGGTGATCACGTCTCTCCGATGCGCTACAAAGCAGCTGATCATATCCTTGAGGGAGAGCAACTGGGGCTTACCGTCAACCAGTGCGAGGGCATTGACGCTGAAATTCTGCTGCAGCGAGGTATTGGTGAACAACTGGTTCAGTACAACCCGTGCTACCGCCCCGCGCTTAAGTTCTATCACGATGCGCATACCGTCGCGGTCAGATTCGTCCCTCAGATCGCTAATTCCATCAATCTTCTTGCTCCTCACCAAATCAGCAATTCGGGCAATAAGCACTGATTTGTTGACCAGATAAGGGAGCTCAGTGATGAGCACGTAGTCCTTTCCCTTCTGGTCCGTTTCAAGAGAGCATCTGGCCCTGACGGTTATTTTTCCCCTCCCGGTTTTGTATGCCCGCCGGATGCCCCGAGTGCCAAAAATGATGCCTCCGGTAGGAAAGTCTGGCCCTTTAACGATAGCGCATAGATCGTCAGGCGATATATCGGGATTATCTATGTATGCAGCCGCTGCCTGCGTGATCTCTTCCAGGTTGTTCGGCGGCATGTTCGTGGCCATGCCGACCGCAATGCCGCTTCCACCGTTGACCAGCAGATAGGGAAATGCGCCTGGGAGCACCAGGGGCTCCTTCATGGACTCATCATAATTGGCTGCGAAATCAACGGTTTCCTTGTCGATGTCCCGGAGCATCTCTTCAGCGATCCGGTTCATCTTAGCCTCGGTGTACCGCATTGCAGCGGGAGGATCGCCGTCGATGGATCCAAAATTCCCTTGAGGATTCACTACGGGGTAACGCATAGAGAAATTCTGCGCGAGACGTACCAGTGAATCGTAGATCGCAGCATCACCGTGGGGATGGTACTTTCCCAGCACATCTCCTACAATCCTGCCGCACTTCTTGAATGCCCGGTCTGACCGCAGTCCCATCTGGTGCATTGAATAGAGAATTCTCCGGTGCACCGGCTTCAACCCGTCCCGGACATCGGGAAGGGCTCGGCTCACGATGACAGACATCGCATAAGTCAGGTAGGATTCCTTCATCTCATCTTCTATTGCGATAGGAATAATCTTTTTCTGGAGTTCATCCATGGGTTGTCACCTTTTTATTGCCCCTTAGATATCTAAGTTAGACACGAGAAGTGCATTTTCCTCAATAAACTGGCGTCTAGGCACCACATCCTCTCCCATAAGCATGGAGAATACGGTATCCGCCTCCACCATATCCTCAAGCCTGACCTGGATGTTGCTGCGTGTCTCCGGATTCATGGTAGTTTGCCACAGCTGCTCCGGATTCATCTCACCAAGCCCCTTATAGCGCTGGAAGGAAAAGCCGCCCTCCTTACCCTGCGCGCTGAGCTGTTTGAGAATGGTGGTTCTTTGCTTTTCATCAAACGCATAGAACTCCTGCTTCCCCTTGGAAATCTTATATAACGGCGGTCGAGCTATGTAGACATATCCCCGCTCTATCAGCTCCGGCATATACCGGAAGAAAAAAGTGAGCAGCAGCGTCCTGATGTGTGATCCGTCTACATCCGCATCCGCCATGATGATGATCTTGTGGTATCTCACACGGGTAATATCAAAATCCTTGCCGGCACCGCCGCCGAGTGCGGCAATGACTGGCAAAAGCTTATCATTTGTTAAGACTTTTTCAGCTCGAGCCTTTTCCACGTTGAGCATCTTCCCCCAGAGCGGGAGAATAGCCTGGAACTCCCGGTTGCGTCCCTGCTTTGCGCTGCCCCCGGCACTGTCACCCTCAACGATGTATATCTCGCAGCGCGATGGATCCTTCTCGCTGCAGTCTGCCAGTTTTCCCGGAAGCCCTGCTGTATCAAGAAAACTCTTGCGCCTGGTCAGATCACGGGCATGCCGTGCTGCAATACGTGCTTTAGCAGCGAGCATGGCCTTTTGAAGGATGATCTCAATAACCTCGGGAAACTCGTCAAAATAATCAGTGATTTTCTGGTTCACCAGGGATTCGACGATCCCCTTCACCTCGAAATTGCCGAGTTTTGTCTTTGTCTGGCCCTCAAACTGCGGATTGGGAATCTTAATTGACAGGATGGCTGTAAGCCCTTCACGAACATCCTCGCCGGAAAAAGCGGTTTCAGAAATCTTTTTTGCGAACTTGGAGCGCTTCAGGAAATCATTGAACACCCGGGTGAGCGCGGTCTTGAAACCGACTAGGTGAAACCCCCCTTCCCGGGTATTGATATTGTTCACAAAGGTAAAGATATTCTCATTGTAGCTGTCATTGTACTGAAGCGCCACCTCCAGTTCCACCATATCTTTGACTGCCTCAAAGTAGATTGGCTCTTTGTGGAGGGGCTTTTTGGTTTTATTGAGGTACTCAACAAATGACTTCACCCCTCCTTCAAAACAGAACTGCCTGATTTTCGGCTGCAGCAGACGCTCATCAGTTATAGTGATGGTAACGCCCTTGTTTAAAAACGCAAGCTCCCTGAGCCGATTGGAAAGCACGTCAAAGCTGAACTCGATGGAGTCAAATATCTCCATATCGGGAACGAAGCGTATGATAGTCCCTTTACTGCTGCTGTCTCCGATGATCTTCACATCTTCCCGGGGTATCCCGCGGTTGTATGCCTGGAAGTAGATCTTTCCTTCACGGTAGACCGTTACCTCCAGCCACTCGCTCAGGGCATTGACCACGGAGACACCAACCCCGTGCAGGCCCCCGGAAACCTTGTAGCTGTTCTGGTCGAACTTGCCACCTGCATGCAGCTGGGTCATGATGACTTCTG
>SKXS01000084.1 GCA_007128345.1 Spirochaetia bacterium | reverse complement strand
GATGAACCGCCCGGCTGCTCAAGCGAGTGCCAAGGCCTTGGAGGCAGCTGCCTGGGGTCAAGGTTACCGATAAATGACTGGTTCGGCGGGTAGGCGCACACCTGGTCAAAGCTCCTGATCGACTGAGCCAGATTCTGGATGAACGGTGAATCGGGGGTCTTAGCCCGTTCCGCAGCTGGCGAAGTTCCATAGGCTTCCGTGAAGAACGGCGCATGGAATAAATTGAACGAGCATGCGCTCAGCACTGGATATCCTAAATTTTTTCCGTCTTCCTTTTTCATGTTACTCACCGAGCAGTTCCTGTATCTTTGCACGCACATCAGCAATGTCAAACTCTTTTGAGAAGACTGCCTGCTTGTCCCCGTCCCTGTAGAGGAGAAGTGAGGGGAGTCCCCTCACCTCTTCCCGGATTGCCAGCCTGCGGTTGCCCTTAATATTGACCTTTCCCATGGCGAGACGGCCCGCGAATTCTTCTTCAAGGGCTTCAACCTCAGGCATCAGTTCGAGGCACTCTTCGCAGGAGTCACTCCAGAAATCGACCAGGTACACACCTTTGCTCTCAATCACCTCCTGGTCATAGTTATCTTTGTGGAGCTCCACCATACGCTCTCCTCCTACTGAGGTAAAAACTGATTTCGTATTGACGAGACCTCTTCAACTATCGAGTCCACGTCAAGCACCATCTCCATCATCCCGAGCTGCTGCTCGAACACTGATGGATCAATCTCATCCTTTACTTCCGGTTCAAACACATGGTACACGGGGAGTCCCAACTGGACTCCTGTCAATACACCTGCAAAAGCGGGGTCACCGTTTATCACGGTTTCGGCGATGAGGCCACTTGCCTCTCCGTCAGCCCCTCCGAGCAGCACCACTATCTGGTCCTTACCATACTGCTCAGTCAGGCTCATCACCCGCTTCTGATTTTCCAGGTCCATTGCTCCGGCGGAAGTTCAGACAAAGCATTCTGTCGTTGAAAAGATCACGTCCAGTTCCTTGTTTTTCAGACACGCTTCAATAGCACCACTGGGGATGCCGTCGCGGTCACCAAGGATGATGATCTTCTTGCCTTCAAGCATAGACTTTTCCTCCTGATATTAGTTTGCTCATCTCCTTCACGAATCCGATCAGGAGCATAAAAATTCCTTTTTCTCCACCCGGCTTCCTGTCACTTCAAAGAGGCTGGGCACCTCCGTCCCCGAAAATTCACGAAAGACATTCCTGAAGCGAGCCGTATCCAGCTTCACCAGTGGAATGCCCTGCTTACGGGCAACTGCTTCCGCTTCCGGTATGGCATCCAGGCTCCTCTGCACCGGGGGAGTATAAAAGTAGACTAAGTAATGTTCCCCCGCCTGCGCTAATGCCCTGCGGTATTCCTCCTCTTCACAAAGGGCCCGGTCTGCAAAAAATGCCGCCTTAGCCCCGTCGGAAGCGGCGGTCACCACCTGGCGCAGCACCGTTACCGCGGAATCTCCCGCTGCGTATACCCGAGTCCGGGATGTCTCCATCTGCTCATTATGCACAATGAAGCCTCGGTCAAGGTCAACGAACCCTTCGAGAAACTTTGTCTGGGGAACGGTCCCCACGAACATAAAGACCCCGTCACAGTTCACAGTTTCCAGTTCACCGGTCTTCAGGTGTTTCACGGTTACCCCGGTAACGAAGTCATCTCCGTCAATGGATACAACCACCCGATTCCACAGCCATTTCAGCTTCTTGTTTGCAAAAGCCTCTTCTGCCATGGATCGGTTGCAGTCCAGCACACCCTCATCGTGGACGACTGCCATGATCACCTCATCGGCGAACCGGCTCAGATAGACTGCCTCTTCCACAGCACTGTCCCCGCTTCCGATGACCAGCACCGAAGTCTCTTCGTAGAGTTCCGCGTCACAGGTGGCGCAGTAGGAGACCCCTTTCCCGGTGAACTCCTCTTCGCCGGCGATCCCAAGCTTCCTGGGTTCACATCCAGGAGCCAGGATGACTGATCGGGCACGCCAGGTGCCGCCCTTAGCCCCGCAGATCACGTAGATATCGCCCTCAGATTCAATACGGGCCACCTCTTCCCTGACAACCTCGGCACCCATCTCCAGAGCCTGTTCAGCAAAGCGCTTCATGAGCTCCCTGCCGTGGATACCCCCGGGAAATCCGGGATAGTTCTCCATACGCTCGGTGGTGGAGGCCATGCCGCCGGGACGCTTGCGGTCCAGCACCAGGGTCTTCCGTTTTGCCCGTGCCGAGTAGATCGCTGCTGTCAGTCCGGCAGTCCCGGCTCCGATGATCACGGTATCAAACACTGCATCCATGCGATCAGTACCCCACTCCGGCAAGGCGGCCGATGCCGCTCTGGTTTGCACCGCAATAGAATGCGGTAATCACATCAAGGGTCCGCTCAATGTCTGCCGGTTCAGGATCGCCTCCTATCTCCTTGCGCAGCCGCAGTTCACTGCCGCCCGCTACTCTGTCTACCTTTGGGATGGTAGTAGGTTTTTCAATCGAACCCCCTGAGACCACATACTGTGCTTCAGGCACATCGTCCACCAGGAGCACCCCTTCAGTGCCGTCGGGTCCGCCGAACTCGAAGGTGAACGGAATCGCCTTGATCCCCCAGGATTCACATACCTGCAGGGTAAGCATCGCGTCAGTTGCGGCGTTTCCACCCCCCTCCCAGGAGATGATGACCCCGTCAGCTCCCAGGATCCTTGCCTGGTTTGCCGCGATGTTTGCCACCCTGAGTTTCTGGAAATGTGAGTCGTTGTGCCCGCGGTCGAAAATTACTCCCACAAAGTTATGGGTCTTTCCATGGCCCCGGGCGAGCTCCATCACCACCGGCAGGTTCGCCTGGATGAATGAAGGGATTTTAAAGCACGGCCATACGTAGTTTCCGCTGACGATGCATCCGTCCATCACTTCCGTCGGAGACAGGATAGTCGGGACGATATTGCTCACCTCGCGTCCGTAGAGGAAGGTGTTTGAATAGGTCCCCTGGTTCTGGCACTGGGTCACATAGGCTATCTTGGGCAGCGAAGGATCAACCTCACGGGTAAAATCAAACTCCTCCACTTCGTCAGGCACGATATCCCGGATGAGTTCCCCCAGCGCCCTGCTGCAGCGTATTCCGGCACTTCGTACCGAGTTGTCGTACTCGAGATCGCTGGAGCCGTCCTTCAAAGTGAGTTTAAGAATCAGGTTGATGGTCTCAGAAAATGGGGAGTACCCTGCAGCCGGCCCCACCATGTCGACAATGGCATCCCGTGCGTAGAGCAGAGCGGACTTTCCAGCCCAGGGGAGCTCAGCGCACTCCATAATCGCCAGGTTTTTCATGTAGTGGGTGGTTCCTGATCCTGCAATCACGGGATCACTCAGATGCCCGGGCATAAAGGTTCCCGGACCTTCAACCTTGACTCCCACCTGCAGGGTATCAAGGATGTGCACGATGCGCACGTTCTCGCCAGGCTTGACGATGTCGAGTTCTATGGAGGTGATGTTTCCGTTCTCATCCTCCCTGAGGAGGTACTCCTCCATTTCCTGCTTGTGTACGGTGAGCACTCCGCCGTGAAAGGCGGTCTCATTGCCGAACCGTACATCCTGTACGGTAATATATCCTCGTTTCAGTTTCATATGCTCATCCCTCACGCAATCGTCACATTAAACACCGTCGGTGCCTCAATCCTGGAAGCAATCGCTTCCAGAGCCTTCTCTACCAGCCTTCTGCGGAACTCAACCTCCCGGTCTCCAGGCAGGTTCGGGTCCCCCGCCGGGTACGGAATGCCGCCCCCGGTAATGATCCGGCTGACTCCTACCGATTTTGCCACTGAGGGAATTGCGGTTATCAGGGCTGACGGTATTCCCATCCGTTCAGCCTCTTTCTGCATCGTTGACACGCAACGAGTACAGGTGCCTCAGGTGGAGGTGAAGATCGCAGCAGCTACCTGCTGGTTCTTCAGCTCCTGGGCAATTTCCGCGCCGAGCTTCTTGCTGGCGGCAATGTTTGTCCCAATGCCGCACAGGGAGTAGTAGGTGTTCAGCAGTTTCCCGATCTTACCTTCCCGTTCCAGCATTCTCAGTGCATCGAGGGGAACCACCCGGTCAGGATCCTCGTCCACCCAGGTGGAGTCGAACCCGCCGTGGATTCCCTTGTAGTCTCCCGCAGGCAGTTCATCCAGCCCCTCTATGGAGTACGTCCCGAAGGAATCTGAAAAGGCCTGCTTAAGTCCGTCCGGGTTGCCCTTCGGGACCATGCCTCCTCCAGTGACTATGGCAATCGTCGCGCTCTTCAGGTCAGCCAAAGGTGCGGCAGGTTCCACCCGCTCAAAGGAGCGCAGGGGCACTTCCGTCGCAGGGCTCTCGCCGTGCAAGCGCTTAAAGAGCATATCGATTGCCCGCTGAGCGGCATTCTTCTCGACAAACTCATTGTTCCGGTATCCCCGGGGTATGTAGCCCACCTCTGCAGCAGGGCCCAGTTTCTTTTCCTTTCCCAGCGTGAGCAGCACCGGCGCCATGGCAGGGACTGCCTTGCGCATTCCGGCGGCAGTCTCAGCGGTCGGCCATATGTATCCGTAGCGCTTGTAGATCTCCACCGCCGGGTTTTCCGGGTACATACCAGTCAGGGCAGGTATGCCGAGCTGGTCACAGATCTGCAGCACCATGCCGCAGGCCAGTCCATAGCGTCCCGCGTTGAAGGCCGGACCGGAGAGCACCACGTCGGGGGAGACTTCACGGATGAGCTTCCCGATCTCCTCGGTCACCCCTTCCTGGTCCTGGTTGATGCGGTTGTCCCCGCACCAGATGGTGCGGATAATCTCCGCCTCAGCTCCCAGCACCTGGGTGAAGCCGGTACCCGGCCCCTTGGGACCGTCGACATACTCCAGCGGGGCATCCCCCTTCTCCTCTCCGCCGATGCCGGCAAAGAACTGATTGATATAATGTACGATTCGTATCTTTCCCATGATTCTCCTACCTGTATCCGCCCATAAGGAGGGATAGAATTGCTTTTTCTGTATGAAGCCGGTTCTCCGCCTCATCAAAGATGATCGACTTAGGTGAGTTCAGCACCTCATCGGTAACCTCAGTATTCCGTGAAATGGGCATGCAGTGCATGACCATGGCATCCTTCTTCGCCATATCCACTACCCGCTTGTCTACACACCAGGTCTTTTTCAGCTTAGCCTTCGCAGCCTGGAATTCAGGATCGCCCTGGAAGTGGGTCTCCAGACCCTTTGCAAACTCTTCAGGGGATACCCAGGAATAGACGTTGATGAAATCGGCATCCTTCACCGCCTCTTCATAGGAGCGGACAATCTCGATGCTGCTGCCGGACATATCAGCTTCCTTTTTGGATGACTCGAAAATTGACATATCGGGTTCAAACCCTTCGGGGCACGCGATTGAAAGGTCAAATCCCATCTTGCCGGCCATGAGCATGGTTGAGTTGGTCAGTCCGGCGGGAGGGTTCGCTGTCCGGTATCCCCACAGCATGGCAACCTTCGCCTTCTTCACCGGCCCCTTCTTCTCAATCATGGTCATCACATCCGCAAAACTCTGACAGGGATGTTCAACAGGACATGACGCATTGACAATAGGTATTGTGGAATACTCAGCTGCTGAGAGCTGCCGTTCGCGGCCGATGGAACGGTAGGCAATACCGTCGCAGTACCGGGATATGGTCTTGATGGTGTCGTACCAGTCCTCTTCGTCAGCCTCGCCTACCCACAGCCGGTTCTGGTCAAGCCAGAGCATGTGTCCGCCCAGCTGCGTCATGGCGGTTTCAAAGGAGATGCTGGTCCGGGTTGAGGGAGTCTCAAAGATCCCGGCTAAGCTCTTGCCGTCCAGCAGCTTGTGCGCCTTACCCATCTTGAGCATCATCTTCAGCTCTTTGGATACGTCAAGGATGAACTCGATTTCTTCCTTGGTGACGTCAGAGATTCCTAAAATTTTCTTTCCTTTCAAGTCTTCCATAGTTTTCCCCTTTCTTATTTCTTGATTATATCGTTCCCTCTGCGAGGTACGTCCGTACCATTTCGACACTCCATGAGGGATCTATTCCCATCTGTTCAACAGTTCTTCCCATGCTGCGGAAGTCCCTGTCCAATAAGCCTTCAGCAATCGTGATCACTGCATCTGTCACCGGTGTCGGCACTCCCAGGAGCTTGCCCAGTGATGAAAAGGTGACCAATCCGAACGGCACATCCTCGGTGAGGTGCCTCGCCTCCAGGGTAAAAGGTCCCTCGCACACCTCTAGAAACGGAGTATGGATGGCATCATAGAGGGGCAGCACGTAGTCCTCCCCGTTGGGGTTCCACTTGACCATCATGATCTCCTCTTCGAGTGTGTGCTGCTCCAGCCCGAGACGCTCGCCTATAGCCATGCGCTCCCTGTCAATGTGCTTGATAAGGTTGACCACTGCTGGGGTATTCTCCCGCTCCCCGAAGAGATGGAAATCCTCCTCGCCCCGCTCGATCCGGGCGGCGTTGCAGATCATGGGAGGTGTATGGGTTATGGCATTGTAGTCCACCAGGATGGAGTCGATGGCATTGACACCCCGGCGAATGGTGTACCCGTGTGTAGACGGGAACACGGTCTCAAGAATATCTGCTACATGGCCGATATCTTTCCCTGGAAACGAAGCCGCCAGGAGGTTCTGGGTTCGCTGTTCAAGCCGCACCTGCCAGGGACCTTTTTTGGAAGCCCCGTACGGGAGGGTATTGCAGTCAGCCAGGTATACACGTGTATCGATGCCCATCTCCCTGAGCACCTTAGCCCAGGTGAGGCACGCTCCTCCCTTGCCGAGCTGCACCACTACCTGTCCCTCTTCAAGATGGGGAGCGGCATGGCGCGCGAAGGTTTCGCATACGAAGTAGGGAATCGGCACGAGCACCAGCTGGGCGCCCTTGAGGGCTTGCGCAATATCGGTGGTGGCGCAGGCCACTTTCCCGAACATACCGGTGGGCTTTGAATCAATGTCCAGCACCTCAATACCTCCGTGCTCCTTGACCCCGGCCACCTCCTCGGGGATGAGTGAGAAGAGGGCTGTCTCGTACCCCTGGTGCGCCATATCGGCGGCGCACATGAAACCGCCGTTGCCTGCTCCAAGCACGGCGACCTTGGTTACCGCACTCAT
>SKXS01000208.1 GCA_007128345.1 Spirochaetia bacterium | reverse complement strand
GCTGAGGTGCATGTGCGGCCCATACCGAACCCTGGTATGGGCCGATTTTGGGTGCGCACTGGGGATGTTCATGAATGAGAAAGATGCCATTTGCAGCGCGGATGAAGATGCAGGGAAACTCTATCTGTCAGGCGGCATGGATACAACGTCAGCAATTGAAGAAGACTGGAGTACGGGCGCACTCGCTGAGAACCCGATTATCTGCTTATACTAAACTATAATCCGCTTCATATGTCTGTATAATGTTTTATTATTGAGTTTTTTCACTGTAATTGCTTGTCATACTCGGGGATGATGCGTGAACCGGAAAACAAAGTATACTTAAAAAAAGTTCATTACATAAGAGGAGGAGTTTCTATGGAGATTGATTCATCGGGAATGGTGCATTTTATTCAGTCGGTAGGTAAGTCTGGGGAAACGTACCAGCTCTTTATCCCGTCATGGTGCTGGCAGTACGACAGCTACGAACTGAAGCGGACTGAAGCACTAGCCTTGCTGATCAGGGATATTGCGCTTCCCTACAGTAAGGAGAAAATTGCCGTGGAAGAACTGGTTCATGAGATTACCTCTGCCCAGTCATATCCCTGCATCAGCATGGGTGAGGGTGACCTCATCTTCCACTATGATGTCTACATATGGGGACCTTCCTGGTTTATCGTCTACAATCCGTATCTGGGAAAGATTGAGGTTCAGCGCATGGCATCTCTTCTGGAACAGGCTAAGCATCTCGTGCTTCCGTCATGGAGCATATGCAGTGAAGAGATCATTGACCTTGATGAAGCGCTCTAGTTTGTAGACAAAAGCTCTGACAGCAGATAGAATGGGTGAATTCCACCAAGGAGTTTCACGATGCCGTTCACTGCTGATGCCGAAGCATTCCTGGTTCATCATCACCTCCATGTTGACCAGATAGACATGGAGCACTGGGTAGCAACATTTCTCGCTGAAATGGAACGCGGCCTTGCGGGTGAGCCCTCATCGCTGGCCATGCTTCCCACCTACATAACCTTGAAGAATGAGATTCCCGTGGGAAAGGAGGTCATGGTCCTTGATGCGGGGGGAACAAACTTCAGGTGCTGCCTGGTCTCCTTCAATGACCGGGGAGAACCTTCCATACGCAGCTACCAGAAGCATCCCATGCCGGGAAGCAGGGGAGAGGTAAGTGAGGAGACATTTTTCAGCCTCATGGCTTCGTACGCTGAACCGCTGGCTGACGAAACCGATACTATCGGGTTCTGCTTTTCCTATGCAACAGAGATTACCCCGCAGCGTGACGGCAGGCTGCTGTATTTTTCCAAGGAAATCAGGGCACCCGAGGTTATCGGAAAGCTGGTAGGCAGCAGTTTGGTCGAATACCTGGGGGGATCAAAGAAGTGGCACATCTGCGTGCTCAATGATACCGTTGCAACCCTGCTCGCAGGGAGGGCTTATGCTGGGGAGAAGCATGATGCCTATATCGGCTTTATTCTAGGCACGGGAACGAATACCAGCTATCTTGAAGATAGTTCCCGGATCACCAAGATAACTCCCGATACCCCCATACCTGACCGTCAGATCATCAATGTGGAGAGCGGAGGATTTGACTTTCTGGAAACCGACGCCGAGGCTTCGTTCTACGGGACAACCAAGGAGCCCGAACAGTACCGGTTCGAGAAAAACGTGGCTGGGGCATATCTTGGGCCCCTGGTGCTGCATGTTGTCAAGCGAGCATGCGCAGACGGCCTCTTCCATCCGGACACCGCACGTCATCTGGAATCATTGGATAACCTTTCAACCAGAGAGATGGACGACCTGCTCCATACCCCGGATGCACCGTCGGTCCTCAGTAATGCCGCGGGTGACCGGCTCGATGACCGGGACAGGCTCTACTGCATTGCCGACAGGATCGTCGAACGTTCAGCCAAGCTTTCCGCGGTGAATCTGTCGGCAACGGTGCTGAAAAGCGGTGCCGGAACGGATCCTGATATGCCCGCGTGCATCCACGCTGACGGCACTACATTCCTCAAGACCCATTTTCTCCGGACATACACGCAGCAGTACCTTGAAGCCTACCTGAAGCGCTGCGGCAGGTATTGTGAAATGATTCATGGAGAGAACGCGCCGATCGTCGGCGCAGCTATCGCAGGTCTCCAGAACCGGTAAGCAGCAGCGGACTGCCGAATGGTGAGATATCCCGGGCACTGCCGAGATGGACCAGAAACCACGAGGTATCCTGGGTCCGTATTCCCCCCAGGGCCCACTGGAGCTCCGTAGTGAGTGCCCAGAACCTGGCGCGGTCGATCATGTCATTTATGCCGGGATAGTGCCGGGAGAGCAGGGCGGCGAATCCCTCCCCATACTGGTTGATAATCGTAGAGATATCATAGGCCGGATCTCCGAATCCGGCGGAACCAAAGTCTATGATTCCGCTGAGGCGATTGCTCTTCGGATTGTAGAGGATGTGGTAGGCCCGCAGGTCTCCGTTCACCATGGATTCCTTACAGTCCATGAACGTATTGTCCCCCAGCACCGGATGAAAGGTGTGCTCGATCTGGTCCTGCATGTAGGAGGTAAGGTAGGGAAAGAGTTCCTGCCTGATCTCGTCATAGAGTGAGAGCCAGTCGCTGTAGGAATGACGGGTAATGGACGGCCCGATGCGGTGTTTTTCCATGGCGGGCATCTCAACGGCATGGAGGCTGCTGAGAAACAGCGCAAGGTCCTCGGCTGCTTGCGCCTGGTCCTCCCTGCTCATATCCAGAAGGTCGTTTCGGGACAAGGGCGCCCCTTCTATGATGCGGTAGCTTATGAACCCCTCTTCGTGAATTTCCCATTCTGGAACGGGCAGGTTTGATACCGTGCGCACCAGGCTCAGGCACGCGGCCTCCTGCTGGATATCTTCCTGAACCCAGTCATACTTGGGAAAACGGAATATCCACATATTATTGACAATAACAATATCATTGAACATGCCGTCATCGTTGAATTCAGCATGGGCAATGTCAAGTTCCGGTTTTGCCCGTCTGATCTGGTTGATATGCTCCCGCTCAATGCGTTTTGCTTTGGTGGTTGCCCGTTTGTACATACCGCGCTCCTTTACGATCAGTATATCATGAAGATGCATGTTCTCCATAATGGAAACGGGGAAGTTCTGAAAGACTCATACCCGTAAGCGCTATGCATACATCCAGTGATTCCTTTACGGGAGTCCGTCCCTCCTGAATATCAGCCGACAGCTCCTTGAGTATCCGATGATTCCGGGGGGTCATGCGCATGCGCAGAGAACCAATGATCCCGATGCTCATGGAGATAACGGGAAGTGATATGAAGAGTATCCGAAGCATGAGTACTGTTTCAGGTGACTGGACTGCTGGTATGCCTGCTTCCTGGGGGAGATATCCGATTATGCTGAGCAGCAGCCCAAGCAGGGGCAGCACAAGTGCGCCCTGAATCAGCTTGCGGAGCAGGGTCATTGCCCCGGAGTAGATTCCGGCCCGGTGCTCCCCGGTCATGAGCTCATCCACATCAATGCTGAACGGCAGAAGCAGATAGGGGATGATGACACCCGCAGACATGCCCGAACCGATAGCAAAGCATGTGACAAACAGCAGAATGTCAGGAGTGCCTGACCCTTGGAATGAAATAAGCACGATAGCCAGTGCCCATATAGTCATGCCGATCCGATAGGCTGCGGCATGACCTCTCCTGTTGGCTATGGCGACATAGAGGGGAAGCGCTGCCATCTGGGTGATGAGGATGATGCCCAGGCTTACGGTGGTGAGATGGGGCTTCTGCAGATAGTCATGAAGATAGAACTTGAGCCAGGCCATCATGATGTCCATGGCCGCATACGAAGCTATGTACATGACGATGTGTATGCGGAAGGTGCGGTTTCGCAGTACGGAGATGAAGCTGCGGAACACCGCGCGGGATCTCGGGACTGCTTGTGAAACAGGAAGTTCCCAGGTTCCCAGGAAAACGAATACCCAGGGTAGGGCGAATATTAGGGAGAATATGAAGCCCATGGCCAGATGTCCGCGTCCCTGGTCAGTGAAGGCGTCAATTATAGGTTGGGCTGCCACACCGGCTAGAAGCGTCGCAAACATGGAGAACACCATACGGAAGCCAGCAAGCCTATTTCGTGAGGTAAAGTCTCTGGTCATCTCCGCACTCAGAGCGGAATAGGGCACCATCACCATAGTGGTGGTGGTATAGAAGAAGATGAATGCTCCAAAGTAGTACAGAAAGAGCACACCCTGTCCTGCGGCAGGGAGGGAGACCCATAGCAGGGTGAAGCTTGCTATGATGGGTATGATCCCAGCAAGGAAGTAGATACGCCGCCTCCCGAACCTGCTTCGTGTACGGTCGGTAATCCACCCCATGAGGGGATCTGAGCATGCATCCCATACCTTGCCGAGCCCCGGGATGAGTCCCGCAATCAGCGGGTTGAGCCCTGCAACATTGATGAGAAAGAAGAGGGAGAAGGTGCTGACTATGAAAAATGACCCGCCTCCGTACATATCGCCCATTCCGTAGGCGACGCAGTTTCGGGTCTTGAGCGTGCGGTTGTGCATGGGAGACTCCTTGAAAACGCATACTGTACGTTACGCCATGTAACATGATTGTATGGTCAGCCTGGTCGCCCGTCAATAGAAAATATGTGTGGTTCAGCCGGTAATATAGTCCTGCCTGGGTTTGACATCTGCAACGGCATACCGGTTATTACCGAAAAGCTGTGCACGCTGCCGCGCTGACTCTGCACTGCGGATAAGTGCAGGCAGGTCATTTCCGTGCTCAGGAAAAAAACTGATGCCTCCGTGTGCATCGTACGTACACACTCGGTTTTTTACAGCAAAAGGCCGAGAAATCTCACGGATAAGCTTGTCCATGATGACTGAAACGGCCTCCTTCTCTTTCAGGTCATTGAACACCGCGACAAAATGGGTATCCTGCACCCGTGCTATGAGATCGGACTTCCGGAGGACGGAAGCCATGCGGCGGGAGACAGCCTTCAGAGATTCATCTGACGAAGAGCTTTCCTCTGAAGTGCTGTGCAGTTCCAACGAGCACACGGCAACAGGCATGCTGCTTCGGCCGGCCTGTTGCAGCAGGGGTACTGCCCGCTCAAAAAGCAGCAGTTTGTTCGGCAGACCGGTCAGTTTGTCATATATGGACAGCTGGTCAATGGTCTTATCTACATACTTGCTGAGCAAGTTTTCCCTCCTGGATACCTGATTGAACTGGAGGGTAAATGCCGCCGCCGCCAATGCCGACGCGGTTAGGTTAGCACACATCTGGATGATGTGGAGATCACTTGAGGTAAATGATTCCGGAAGCGCCCCCCCCAGCAGCACTGCACCGTACACCTCTTCATGTGCAGTCAGGGGCACCGCAAGCCATGAACTGAGGGATGCACTCTGCCCGTCTTCACAGTAGAACTTCCCCTCACGGCAGATATCCCGGATGAGCACCGGATTCCTGGTTCGAACACTGTAGGCCGCTATGCTGGATGTGTCGTCCAGGGGTATTGAGCCGCGTATCTGGTTACTTTGCAGCGCATCCGAGAGCTTGGTTTTAAGGGACAGTGAAGATGCATGCGGATTCATGATGTAAAGCGATAAGGTATCCGCGGGGACAAGGTCGGGAAGTCTGCGTGACACGAGTTCAAGCACCGCATCTCCGTCATTAAGGGCATTGATTTCGCTTCCCAGGAGGCTTACAGCCTGCAGCCGCTCATCGATCTGATTCAGTCGATGCCGCTCATGCTTCTGGGCATGCTGCCGCCTCAGCATGTCTTCATGTTTGTCCTGGAGTACAACGGCGGCGATGCAGGAGTCGACTGACTGCTGGTAGATCTCTTCAGCTAGGGCTATGACTTCGCGGCAGTATGGTGCCGCCTCAGATGCATCGGAAAAGGTGACAAGCAGCCGGGCTATCTCCAGAGCCTGGGTATGATTCTTTATCGAACGGGAGACTTCCAACGCTTTCGTCAGGAAATGATGCGCATCTCCCGCTTGGTTCTTTCGGTGCGCCAGCAGGCCGCAGAGCTTAAGAGATTCCGCCTCCATGGCCCGAACTCCCGTCTGACGGGAGAATTCCAGAGCTATGGTTGCGTACTGCTCAGCCATGATCAGGTCATCTTGGTTGAAGTAGATGCTGCCTATTATGGTAAGTACTTCAGGAGTCTCGGCAAACTGCTGCTGTTCCAGCAGATCAAGAGACTGAAGGAGTAGCTCCAGCGCCTCCCCGGTCCTCGAGGTTTTGGAGTAGATAGTTCCTAAGCATAGATATATGCTGCCTGCAAGCCCGTTGCGGCCGGACTGTTCTTCTGCGGCAAGTGCCTGCTCCAGATTTGAGGTGGCAAGTTCGTACCTGCCCAGAAGCATGTAAGCCTTGCCGAGCTGTACGTATGCGTATGCGAGACTGCCTGCATCATGGTGCTCCTGCGCTTCATCCCTGACTGTACGGAAGCTGTGGATCGCCCGGGCAAAGTCGCCTAAAACCAGAAATGTGCTGCCGATATGTGATTTTACCTGCAGAACCAACGACCGCAGCTCCTGCCGCTGATCTTCTGATTCCGCTGCATCACGCAGGTACGCGAAGCGCTCAAGCGCCTCGCCAAGGTCCTCCTGTGCATCCTGCAAGAGGAACTGGTAGTATCTGCTCACCCCCCGAACAAAGAAAAGCCGTGCGGTCTCCAATGGATTTTTCACACGGTTAATAGTTCTGAGAAGTTTGTCTGCCTGCTCACCATTGGCTTTCGGCCTGGTGAATACCCCACGCTCAAGCAGTTCTACCTGCTCCTTGAGGGGCAACTTTTTTTTATCCACTTATGACCTCAATACTTTTTTACTTAATACGCTCAATGATTATACAGAGTTATTAAAAAATAATCTAGATGCTCTTTATGCTTGTATTGATGTTTCTGCACGTTGTATGAGCATCCTGTGCCAATTCAGCAGTGATGCCTCTCGCTGGGCATCACTGCCTTTGCAGTCTGCCATGACTCTGAATACCGGTTCTGTCTTGGAACCCCGCATCCAGATGAAGTCGGTCTCCCTTCCATGATCGTCACAAAGGATGATTTTCAATCCTCCGGATGCCTCCTGGGATCGGCTGCCCGGCCCAATGCCGTCACGGGCGGCAGTGCCTTCATACTGCACCGCTTTCCATGAGCATATGCCGAACTGTTCCCTGAAG
>SKXS01000230.1 GCA_007128345.1 Spirochaetia bacterium | reverse complement strand
CGGCAGGGTTGAGAAGGCCAGGTAATCCCATAGAATGGTGTGAGCACTAGCGGTATACCCGCCAGCCCTGTTGTGCTTGAATGCTGAACTGGACGCATATGCAACGCTGGTTCATGATGAGCGTAGGCGGCAACAGACACGGACGGCATTCAAGCCGTCCGTGTACGTAGATATTCACCAGCAGTATAGATTATGAAGGATTTACCCAGAACTTAGTTGTCCCCTCAATCCACTCCATATAGTCTGAAAATGACCTGTCCAAGTCGAAGATAGGGGTATACCCTACATCATCCTTGAGTCTGTCAATCAGAAGCGGATTGCGGTCCTTTACTTCAAAGAGGTCGATATTCGCTTCATGGTCACTGTCAGCAATGCGGTAGTCAAATGACGGGAATGCCTCTTTGAGCTTTTCGCACCATTCAGCGACAGTCCAGACATATCCGGAGCTCAAATTATAGACATCGTAGGAGAGTGTGTCGGCTGCGAGCATGGCTGCCGCAGACTTGGCTATGTCCCTGCTGTAGACCCAATCCTTGCATCCGGGCCTGGGCAGCACGGCGGTCTCGCCAAGAACAGCAAACCGGGTTGCAAAAAACGGCCCGCTTAGGGTATCCCGAACGCCAGTGTATCTTTCCCAGGGACCAAATACTCCTCCGACTCTCCCGACGATGATGTTCATGTCAAATATTTCACGATACCTGACTGCAGCCCGTTCGCCGGCAAACTTGTTGATGCCGTAGAGCGCATTAGGCCGGGGAAATGTGCTCTCTTCGCTGAGCCAGGGATCTCCATAGGATGCGTCACCATACACAGATCCGGATGAAAGATAGAGCACTTTCTGCACCTGCGCCCGCTTGGCTGCCTCAAGAACTTCTATTGATCCCATGTAGTTGACCTGGGCTATCATCTTGCTTTCATTCTTCTCACGTTCGTCATCAGGGGTGATGACCGCTGAATGAATAATCGTATCCACCGCATAGGTACGGATCACCTGGTCAAGGCTGTCGGGATCCAGTATGTCTCCCTTAAAAAAGATGGTCTTCCCTTTTCTTTGCTCAAGTGAATCTGTGACTTCGGGCAGAGGGGGTTTGCGTGCAAGAAGGATTACCTCCTGCCCTTCGTCCGCCAGCTCCTCGGCGATATTTACTCCAATGAATCCTGTTCCCCCGGTAATGAGCACTGCCATAGATTTTTCCTCCTGCCGGTATGTTCCGGCGGCTGCATCAATACATGCCTTTTTTGGTGAAATATTTCTATCTTCCAGGCAGCATGCCTACGCGTCAATTTCCTTGTACCAGTTCTCCGGGAAATCCCCATGCTTCATTCCCTCTTCCGGAGACGGCAGAAGCACATCAATACCAAGAATTTCCGTAACATAGAAAGCCATGACACCGCATGTCTTTGTTCCTTCAACCAGGTGCCCACCGATAGTGGGTACATCCCAGGCTCCGCCTGTCACAAAATGCAGGGCCACAAAGGATTCCTCTGTTCCCTCGTAATTCTTCTTAATGCCGATCTGGCCGGCGCAGGAGAGCAGCATGTTCAGATTCTGGATTTCCGCAACTGATTCATTATGCCAGTTGTCCGGATTTGCCGTATCCGGAGCCCACATGAGGAACCTTGCCGGACGGAAGGCACCCATGTACGCGGCATGTACTTTGCCGAAACGGATATTCTTCTCCTTTGCAAAATGCGCAATTGCCTTTACAGGATCTGATTCATGGGGAAGTCTCAGAATAAATTCCCTTCCTCTTTTTGCCTCTACACAGTAGTACTGGCTTTCAAATTCTGCCGGCATTTCCCAACGGTTTTTTGTAGTCATATGCTATGCCTCTTTCTCAATGGATATAGTTCTTGGTATCACGGCTGTTGGTTTTCGTCAAGGCGGTGCAGATGTTATTTTGCGTTTAGATGTAGATTAGGATAGTATTATATATATGACATAAAATAAAATAAAAACCTATGATATGCTGATGCAGTTTTGTATTTCACAATGCGAACTAGGTGAAATTCATGCGCCTTGCCAAACTGCTGCAAAGGAGAACCGTCTGCGGGCCTCCGCAGAGGCAAGCTTGTATTTGACAAATCCGCATCTGCTGATGTATGATATCAAAACACAAAACCGCATAGTGAAACTAAAGAAAAATAACCAGAGCTATACGTGCAGGCTGAGCTTACCGCACGTTATCAGGGAGGAAGAATGGAAGCTTTGCAGGAAGGAAGATCTCTTGAGCTGTCAAAGGAGCTGCTTCGGGGTGCAGTAGATTTGCATGTGCATGTCGGTCCCCATCTCTTCAGCAGTCCGAGACGGCAGGATTCAATTGAATGCGCCCTGGAGGCCAGGGAGGCAGGCATGCGCGCCTACACCATTGTCGATGTGTTTGAGATGAGCAACGGATATACCTGGCTGACAAACCGCCATGTAGAGAACTTCACCGTTTTCGGCGGTCTTGCGCTGAATACCGTCTACGGGGGAATGAATCCCCGGGCGGTGAAGACCGCGCTCTACTACGGGGACGGAGCGAAGTATATTTCGTTTGGAACTCACTCAACTCATTACCAGGCGTCAAGGGAGGGAAGAATTATTGACGGATCCTTCAAGCCCCTTTCAGAGATTTATCCGAAATTCAGGAAGGAGGAGCTGGAGCGGTCTATCAGGATACCTGTTGACGAGGACCCGGGAGAGGAGCTTGATGAGATACTCAAGCTGATCGCGGATCATCCTCATGTCTATATGGATACCGGTCACGTCTCTGCTGAGGAGGCGATGAGGCTGTGCGACCTCAAGGAGCGGTACGGGTATGAGAAGATAGTTGTGTCCAGTTCCGTGACGAAGATATCCACCATGGAGCAGCTTGAGTACATGGTGAGCAAAGGAGCCTTTATTGAACACTCCCTGGGCGCCTATACGGCCGCGCAGATGATTCCCCTGACCCACTATTATGTGGAAAAAGAGTATGCCTCCATTGATGAAGGCATGGATCAGCCGGCTACAGGAGGCATCCGGGTAGTGGCTGATCAGGTGGCAGCCTTCGGAGCTGAGCATTTGGTGATGGTGACGGACTTCGGGAGGTATGCCCTTTCCACCCCGGTAGAGGGGCTTAGGCAGTTTATCTCGATGATGCTTGACCTTGGTGTTTCGCCTCAGGATGTGAGGACCATGGTTAAGACAAATCCTGAGAAAATTCTCGGTCTTGAGCCGATGGATCCGGAATGTTTCCCGATCAGGGAGGAGAAGCAGCAGTGAACAAGATGATTACGATTTCCTTTACGGAAGAGCAGGTTGCATGTAAAGCAGTGCTGCTCTTTGATCAGGCGCCGAAGACTGCCCAGTGTATTTGGGATCTTCTTGAAGAGCCTGTTGAGGGCCTGGGCATTCATGCCATGTGGACGGGAAGGGAGATCTCCTTTCCTATTCCCCATGGACGGTTTCCCGACGATGAAGGGCTCAAGGTTCCTCCCGAGAATCAGACGGTCGTTCCCATACCCGGCGACCTGATATGGAACGGATACCAGCCCTACCAGTGGCAGGGAAATCCCAACCCCGTCTATGATTTCGGGATATTTTACGGAAGGGACAGCCGGCTCCTTCTGCCGGTTGGCTGGCGGCCCAGTAACCGCTTCGGCATGATCGTTGAGAACCTGGACGCGTTCGCCGCTGTCTGCGCACGATGCCAGAGCGAAGGCAGAAAAATGATACGGATCCAGCGCGGCTGACGGGCATAGCTTTTGGGATTGAGGACATGGGTAATTAGGAATTTTTTGTTTGACTAATATAAAAGAAGATGGTATGGTTGTGCAAGTGGAATATTGTTTCGCAATATGAAACTAATGAGTATACATCCGGGAGAGCAGCAGGTATGGCTATCTATTCTGAAGAAGTTGCGGATTATATCTGGAGAAACGGAGATATTATCCCATGGGGCGATGCGCTGATTCACGTGAACTCAGTCGGGCACGCCTCGGTTGCTGGGGTGTTTGAAGGAATCAAGGCCTATTGGAATGACGATGAGCAGCAGCTGTATCTCTTCCGCATGCGGGAGCATATGCAGCGTTTTCTCCAGTCTATCCGTATGGTCCGGTTCAGCTTCCCCTACAGTGAAGATGACCTATGCAGCGCAGTCATTGACCTGATACGGGCAAACACCTACAGATGCGGTGTCTATGTGCGTCCGTATATCTTTCAGAAGGGCATGGTCAGGGAGCTTCTCCAGGCTGTTCCCGGGAAGGAAACGGAACTGGTGATTGATTCCTGGCCTTTTGATGCCTACCAGGACCCGGACAGCATGCTGCACGTCGGTATAAGCTCATGGGTGCGTATATCAGATCATATCATGCCCCCGAGGCTGAAGGCTTTCTCCAACTACCAGAACGGCAGGCTTGCGGCAATGGAGGCACATGTCAACGGATATGACTGGCCTATTCTTCTTGATGATGCCGGCAAGGTTTCCGAAGGACCGGGCGCATGCCTGCTCCTGGTGAGAAACAATACGGTTATTGCTCCGCCGGTGACCGGCGGTATTCTTGAGAGTGTAACCAGGGATACGGTGAAGGTGCTTGTTGAAACTGAACTGGATATTCCCTTTATAGAGCGGATTGTTGACAGAACTGAACTCTACCTTGCCGATGAAGTTTTCTTTGTGGGTACGGGATGGGAAATAAAGCCTGTGGCATCGGTAGACAGGCTCCCAGTCTCCGACGGCAAGCCAGGAAAGATCACTACAGCTGTGCAGAAGCTTTACCGCTCAGTTGCTGAAGGTCGAAAAGAGCGCTATATGCACTGGCTGAGCCCAGTCTACAGCACCCGGTCGTAAGCATAGGTGGCCTAGGAGTAATAGAGCAGCATGAATCATAAGCAGTTAGCAGCATTGTTCAAGCCGCGCACTGTAGCGGTCGTCGGAGCTTCACAGAGGCAGGGACCAGGGCTCCAGGTGATTGAGAACCTGCGCGCCGTTGGTTTTGGCGGTTCAGTCATACCGATCAACCCTAAATACGCATCAGTTGCGGGATTTCCGTGCTATCCGTCGTTAACTGAGGCTGCCGCACAGGGCCATGAGATAGATCTGGTTGCCGTGCTGCTGGGCAAGGAGATGGTGCTGCCGGTCATGGAGGAGGCTGCATCCGTAGGGGTAAAGGCAGGCTGGGCGTTTGCTGCAGGATTCGGCGAAACCGACAGCGAAGGAAGAGCGCTGGAAGCTCGTCTGCGTGATCTCTGCGAACAGAACGGGATGCTCTTTCTCGGTCCGAACTGTGTAGGGTTTCTCAATATAAATGACCGGACGTGCGCGTATAGCGCACCTGCTCCCAAGCACATGATACAAGGGAATATCGGCATGGTTGCCCAGAGCGGATATCTGTCCCTGGCTATTGCCAATAACAGCAGGGGGCTCGGATTCGGACTGATCTGCTCCACGGGCAATGAAGTTGTTGTAGAGGCTGCGGACTGCATTGACTATATGCTTGAAGATGAGGGAATCGATGTAGTGCTGGCGTTTATTGAGCAGTTTAGGAATCCACATAAGCTTGTGGAGGCTGCCCTGAAGGCGCGGGAGAAGCGCAAACCTATTGTGCTCATCAAGGTGGGGAAGTCCAAACTGGCTCAAAGGGCTACCGTGGCGCATACAGGAGCCCTGGCAGGATCCGACGATGTGCAGCAGGCTCTTTTCGATAAGCTGGGTATAATCCGGGTCAGCGACCTCGACGAGATGTTTGAGACCGCTGAGCTCCTTTCCAAGGTGAAGGACCGCATGCCCCGGGGAAACAGCATTGTGGCGGTCACGTTATCCGGCGGGGTTATCAGTCTCATGGGCGATCTCAGTGAATCCCTGGACATCAGCTTTCCGCCTTGGAGTGAATCGGCAAAATCCTCGCTTGCCGGCATCCTCCCTCAATACAGCTCCATACACAATCCTCTGGATGCATGGGGCAGCGGACGCATAGAGGATACCTATCTGCAGTGCGTGCAGGCTGGAGCATCCCAGGAGCATATTGACATGGTGCTGGTTGTCCAGGATGTGCCCGCCAACATGTCCCAGCGTCAGGTTGAGCAGTATTCAGTGGTCGCACACGCTGCGGTCACGGTTGCCGGGGAAACTGATAAGCCGGTGGTGATGCTGAATAACCAGTCCAGCGGGGTTGATCCCGTGATATCTGAGATTGTAAGTTCCGCAGGAAACGTTGCGCTGCTGCAGGGAACCAGGGAAGGACTTCTTGCGCTGCACCATTTGTCCAGATACGCGAAGTTCCTTCAGCAGCCTGTGGAAATTGCAGAACAGGCCAAGGCTTCATCTGCCCGGCGGTACGATAATCTGCCTGAGGGAAAAACGGTGCTCAATGAGCATGAGAGCAAGAAACTGGTTTCTGCGTACGGTGTGCCGGTGACCCGCGAACGGCTGTGCGGAACAAAGAAGGAAGCCCTGGAAGCGGCAGTCGAGCTGGGCTTTCCGCTCGTGATGAAGCTGATATCACGTGATATCCAGCATAAAACCGAAGCGAAGGTAGTGAAGCTGCATATTAAGGATGAGGAAGAAGCTGCCCAGGCCTATGACCAGGTAGTCATGAATGCGCTGGCCTACAATCCCGATGCGAGGATTGACGGGGTGCTGTGTTATCAGATGGTGGAAGAACCAGTTGCCGAGGCAATTGTAGGGATAATCACCGACCCGTATTTCGGGCCGGCGGTGGTGTTTGGGATTGGCGGGATCATGGTGGAGGTATTCAAGGACCGATCGCTGATGATCCCGCCGATAACCCGGGAAGAGGCATTGAAAGCGGTGCAGTCCATCAAGGGGTATACGCTGCTTGACGGGTTCCGAGGGAAAAAGCCCGGGGATCTGGATGCCCTAGTTGAGGTTATTATACGTATGGGAGAGTTGGCGTTGGATTTGGCGGATAGAATTGACGCAGTTGATGTCAATCCGCTTTTAATACTGCCAAAAGGACACGGTGTCGTAGCAGTTGATGCGTTAGTGTCGCTGATATAGCAATTTGATTTACTGTTTGGAGGTGAGCGCGTGAAAGAGATTCTTTCAGGAAATGAAGCATTTGCACGAGGTGCATATGAAGCAGGAATAGAGGTGGTAGTAGGATATCCGGGAACGCCTAGTTCGGAGATCATACTGAATGTGGGAACACATTACGACGCAGACATCTATTCAGAATGGTCAGCCAACGAGAAGGTAGCCATGGATGCGGCTGCAGGTGCTG
>SKXS01000183.1 GCA_007128345.1 Spirochaetia bacterium | reverse complement strand
ATACGCACACACATGCTGATCATATTTTCGGTATTGATGACCTCCGAGTATTCAGTAGACACCAGAAATTGCCTATCTATGGTGACACAAACACATTGAAACGTATTTCCCGGACCTTCGGCTACATGTTTTCGGACAGGGTGCAAGGGAGCGGAGTGCCCAATCTTCTGCTTCATGATATGGAGCACGCACCTGTTGAGATTGATTCCCTGCATGCATCATGCGTGCCTGTATACCATGGAAGCGAGCGAATTTCCGGATTCCGTCTTGGTCCCTTTGCCTATGTGACAGACTGCAGCAGAATACCGCGTCAAAGCATGGATGCTCTGAAGGGGCTAGAGGTGCTCATCCTCGGTGCACTACGATATAAAAAACATCCAACCCATTTTTCCATTCATGAGGCTCTTGAGGTGCTGGAAATCCTCCGTCCCCGTATGGCATATTTAACACATCTGTGCCATGATATAGACCATGCGGTCCTTGAGTCGGCACTGCCGCAAGGCACAGCACCAGCATACGACGGCCTAACTATAGATCTATAAGCTCGTACCGAATACCGGGAGGTAAGCTCATGGATGATAAGTCTGCACGAGAAACTCTTATGCTCATTGACGGGTACGGACTCATCTATCGATCGTATTTTGCCTTTATTTCCCGGCCTCTCCTCGATCCCCAGGGAAATAATGTTTCTGCAATATATGGTTTTTTCCGATCCATTTTTGCATTGCTGAAGGAATATAAACCTAACTATCTTGTAGTAGCCATGGACTCCAGGACACCGACATTCAGACATGAAGCATATGCGGAATATAAAGCAACCAGGGACAAAACCCCCCAGGATCTGCAGGCACAAATTCCGGTTATTGAGTCGATACTTGAGAGAGTCGGGGCCTCCTGCATACGGTACGACGGATATGAGGCAGATGATATAATAGCAACGGCTTCAAAGCATTGCATGGAAGAGGATGTTCACTGCCTCATTGTTTCTAACGATAAGGACCTGCTGCAGCTGGTGGACGATCAAGGAAACATTTCTGCTCTGCGTTATGAGAAGGGAGGCTATGCTGAGTACACTGCAAAACAGGTTTTGGAGTCATTGGAAGTCCGACCCGAGCAGATTGCTGACTATCTAGCCCTGCTTGGAGATGCATCTGACAACATTCCTGGGGTAAAGGGTATAGGAAAAAAAGGAGCTGCAGATTTGCTCCGTACATATGGTTCTATCGATGAGATATACAAGCATCTTGATGAACTTACCCCTGCCAACAGGAAAAAGCTTGAAGAAGGGTATGCATCTGCCATGGTGAGCAAAGAGCTAGTTACGCTGAAACAGCTTGATTCTATTGCGTGCAGGCAGATGGGAACTCCCGTGCAGCAGCTTCAATGGGATCAGGCAGTCTCAGATTTTGAGAAAATCGGGGCAAAAAGCCTGGCTCAGGAAGTTGGTGGAAATCCAGGTACGGTAATCAGGCATGATGTCCGTACCGGGAATGAGGAGAGTCCCCTCAACCTTGCTCTATCATTGGGACTCCAGGGAAAGGGATCGTACAATGTGGTGACATCGCTCAGTGAATTGGACGACGTCATTGCCGCGGTGCAGCGCGCCGGTACCTTTGCCTTTGACGTGGAAACTGACAATATCGATGAAATGAAAGCCAATGTCGTAGGGTGCTCGTGTGCAGTAGAACCAAAATCCGCCTGGTACATTCCTCTGCAGGCTGAGGGAAAACAGGTGCTCCCCGCAGAAGAAGTAAAGAGAAAACTCAAGAGTATCCTGGAAGATTCAAATCTCAGGATGATAGGACAAAATGCCAAGTATGACTGCAAGGTGCTGGGAAGATGGGGAATCCGCTGTACTTGTCTCTATTTTGATACTATGGTGGCGGCATGGCTGCTTGACGCAGGATCGGGCTCGTATGGGATGGATCTGCTTGCTGAGAAATACCTGGGGTATATACCCGTTGCCTATAAGGATGTAGTAGGCAAAGGCGCAGTGTTTTCTGATGTCCCGCTCAAGGAGGCTTGTGATTACGCTGCTGAAGATGCCGATGTAACCTTCAGATTATGGGTGCTCTTCTCAAAACTTCTTTCAACTAAGAAACTGGATTCGGTAATGCATGACATAGAAATGCCTGTCGAGCAGATTCTTATTGATATGGAACTTGCTGGTATTAGACTGCTTCCCGAATTACTGCAGGAGTACAGCAGGGAGCTTCAGAAGGAGTTGAAAACCATTGAATCAACCATCTATGATATCTGTGGTAAGGAATTCAATATTCATTCCACCAAGCAGCTGCAGACTGTCCTCTTTGAGGAACGGGGGCTGAAGCCGATTAAAAAGACAAAGACTGGATTTTCAACCGATACATCTGTTCTGGAACTGCTGGCTCTGGAAGATGAGGTGCCGGAGAAGATATTATCCCATCGCGTGCTGTCGAAGCTCAAGAGCACCTATGTGGATACGCTGCCTATGCTGATTCATGCTGACACGGGAAGGATACATACGTCGTACACACAGACGGGAACGGCTACCGGGAGGCTTTCGAGCAGGAACCCGAATCTCCAGAATATTCCGATCCGTACGGAAGCAGGGCGTAAGATCAGGAAGGCATTTGTTCCTGCTCAAGGATGCTCGTTCATATCCGCCGACTATGCTCAGATTGAGCTGGTCGTCCTAGCGCACCTCGCAGATGATCCCGGTCTCAAGGATGCATTTACCCAGGGCACTGATGTGCATCGGCATACCGCCAGCCTGATTTTCCAAGTCCCGCTTGACCGTGTAAGCCCCCAGCAGAGGAGGGCAGCTAAAACAATAAACTTTGGCGTCATGTACGGCATGTCCTCATTCAGGCTTGCTCGGGAGCTTTCGATACCGCGAAAGCAGGCTGATGAATTCATTGAAGCGTACTTTTCCCGCTACTCGGGGATTAAGCAGTTTATTGGAAAGACCATAGCAGAAGTCGAGAAAAAAGGCTACGCGACAACATTAATGGGAAGAATACGGCCCATACCGACTATTACCAGCCGAAATAAAATGGAGAAGTCTGCAGCAGAGCGGATAGCTGTTAACACTCCTATCCAAGGTACAGCTGCTGATATAATGAAGATGGCAATGATTAGGATCCATAGGCGTCTTGAGGATCAGTCGCTGAAAGCCAAGATGCTTCTGCAGATCCATGACGAGATTATCCTGGAGGTGCCTGAGGAAGAACTTGAAACAGTGAGCTCTCTGGTCCGTGGCGAAATGGAGCAGGCAGTCTCCTTGTCAGTGCCCTTGAAGGTGAGCATTGAGATAGGTTCAAGCTGGGGGGATATGCACGAATGATACTTGGACTAACCGGCAAGTACTGTTCAGGCAAAAGTACTGTTGGCTCGCTGCTCAAGCAGGACGGATGGCATGTGCTCGATGTTGACGGTCTCGGCCATCAGGTCTTGGAAGAGAAAAGTCGAGATATCATTGAAATATTTGGAGAATCAGTGGTTGAGGGAGGAAGAATAAGCAGAAAATTGCTGGGGAGGATAGTCTTCTCTGATCCTGCCAAGCGATTGATGCTGGAGGGAGTGCTCCATCCAAGGATGGTCGAACTGTGCCGGAATTTTATTCGTGAAAAAGAATCTCATGGAAAGGGTGCGGTAGTAAATGCTGCTTTACTGCACTACATGCGTCTGGATGAAATGTGCGATCATGTAATTTTTGTGAGCTGTCCTGCCATCTATCGTTATTTCCGGGGTAAAAATCGTGATGGGGTAAATTTGCGGAATTTTTTGCAGAGGAACCGTGCACAGAAGCATATTCATGTGTATAATGTTGCATGTAAAGGAGCAGTTTTTGAAATACGCAACACGCGCAATCAAGCATATGTGAGAAAACAGTTAGATCTGGTATATGATGAGATCAAGAATTAAAAAAGGATTATGTGGTATGGTGGAAAAACGAGTACTATGGGTACTGCTTACGCTCATTGTGATACTCATTACAGGAGTAGTGTTTGGGTTGGTGTACTATTATCCTGAAAGGATAGCTCCGCCAGCAGTCGACTCCCCCGTTGAAGTAGTGACCGTATCAGTAGTCTACCATAGCAATCAGGCTGACCAAGGCTTGGTCCCCGTTGACTACCGGAAATATGAATCTGGAACACTGGCTGCTGTCCTGGGAAATACAGGAAACTTAGGTAGGGATGGATATGTATTTGACGGGTGGAATACACGTGCAGACGGCAGTGGTGTCGGCTATAAGGGTGGGGAGTATGCAGTTGTCGGGGAAACGGACTTGCACCTCTATGCCCAGTGGAAACCGGTATATGCAGTACACTATGATGCCAACCAGGCTGACTCCGGTGGTGTGCCGTTGGATGATGCGCTCTATGCTCCTGGTGATTCAACTGCCGTTATCGGCAATACTGGAAATCTTGTGCGGATCGGGTATACCTTTGAAGGATGGAATACCAGACAGGATGGGACCGGTGATGCCTACCGCGCGGGTGATCAGCTAACCATCGGTGATGCAGATGTGACTCTCTATGCACATTGGAAGCCGTATACCGCAAAAGCACCACCAAGGACTGATCGTGAAACATTCTGGGTCAGGCATGTGCTCACTCCATCGCTTGAGGAAGCAAAAGAAGTGCTGGGAAAGGTCTATCTCGCCGGGTTTGAAGGGGAGATATGGGCAGAGCCGTCGTACTATACAGTACAAAGCGGACCGTACTTGTACTTTGAAGATGCCCAAGAGTGGGCAGCGGTTATGCGTGAGGCTCTGGATATTCCCGATACGCGCATCAGGATTCTTATGCCACGATAAACCTAGAGGCACTTCTCCATCCACTGAATGCTGATGTATGTGCCAAATTTTTTGCCTGCCTCATGAAATACACCCACCGTTATGAAGTTAAATGTTGTATGCAGTGCTATTGATGCAGGATTGGGTAGCGCTATGCAAGAGTAAGCGCGATGCACGTCTTCCTCCGTCCCCGCGAGCAGTGAAAGTTCATCAAACAGTTTCTGATACAGCTGCAGGCCGATTCTTTGGGCTTTATGATCTGGATGCACGTAAATTGTAGTTTCAATGGATGTATTGTAAGCATCCTTTGGGCGCAGGGGATTACTTGATGTAAAACCAACAATTCCATGATTCGGATGTTCAGCTGCAATGATCTTATACCTGCTTTCTTGCGGATGTGCTTCGAACCAGGCGCAACGTTCTTCATAGGTTTTCGGGACGACATCGAATGTGGAGCTTGAATTGATGATGTAGTAGTTATAGAGGTCTGTCAGGTCCCTGATATCTTCTTTTTCAGCATAGCGTACGAGTACCGGTGTCATGTATGAATCCTACATGATATGAAGAAAAATGTGAACTAAAATAATCAGCTGCCTCTACATCACGAACTGCGAAGCTATGATGACTGCAGCAAGAACGCATACCACCACTGCAGCGGCGATTACGAGTGCCAGGTTACTGCGTTTCATGGATCCTCCTTTGATGTGCCTGATGGTAGTACTGCTTGATATCGTCAATTGATATGGTAAGCATGTCCATCGTTCTAAAGAGCTCCGGGAGCACTTCCTCCTTGAATTCCCGTTTTTTGTGTTTCCTGATCCGTTCCCAGGCCTCAGGTGAGGTATAATACCCTATTCCGCGTTTGTTGTAGATGATGCCCTGTTCCTGGAGCAGGGTATATGTTCTGGTTACCGTATTAGGATTGACTTCCATATCTACAGCCGTCTCACGGATTGAGGGAATACGTTCATGTGCTTTCCAGGTCCCCGACAGTATCTGCTCATACATGATGTCCGCAATCTGCAGGTAAATAGATTTTCTTTCCTTATACTGCATCATCTGCTTCCACCTCCTGGAGCCGCAGATAGGTAACCAGCCAGCAGAACGGCGCCAGGAGGATCCAGTAAGCACCCTGGACTAGTTTTCCGACAGCTTGGAAAAAAACGATTGAAGGACTGGAAACAGTGGTCTGGGGTATGCTGTGAATCCCTGAATCTATGCTAAGCTGAACAGTGGCTTCGGTAAACGAATAGGTAAACGGCCGCGCCAGCACAGCACCAAGCAGGGCAATCAGCATGCCGAATGCAAACAAACTCAGCAGTGTCTTGATGTACTGGTGCTTTCTAAAATATGCGGAGCCAAGCAGGAACAATGAACTCAGAACCAGGAAGTGCAGTACACGAATGCCGACTTCCGAGCTGAACGGATGGAAGATGCGTATACTCTCTCTGTAGGCAACCTGGGATATGAGCTCTGCAATGAGCGAAGCGCCTGAGGTGAGCAGCAGTAACCCAATAGGAAAAAGGAGTGAGGCAATAATCACCTGTACGACCAGCTTTTCTGCTGCTGATGCCGGAAGCATCAGCCATGCATGCTTTCTTGCAAGCTGATGAATTTCTGAAAAGCACGTACTGGCAAAAATGAAACCAAGCAGATACAATCCAAAGTTTAGTACCGAATGATAGAATTCCTCATGCAATGCAGGATGCACAAAGATAAGGCGGATACCGATGATTCCCACTATATATGCAGCAGCATAGATAAGGATTGTCTTTCTTTTTTCGTAGTATTCTTTTCTGAGTAGATGCACTGTTGTCATGAGGTTGCTCCTCCTAACACTTCTCGCAGCTTCTGGGGTGCGGAAACTGCGGTATTGAATAGAGTTTCCAGATCAATGGATGTCTCATTATCCTGGGGCATACGCTTCGATATCACGGAAAATCCCCCGGGCACTTGTTCCGCATATAGATACTCAGCCTGTTCTGGGATTCTTCGTGAAAATGATACCGAAATACTTCGTGATACCTCATCAAGTGAATGGTGAAATATTACAGTTCCCCCGTGGAGAATAATCACCGGGTCAATCAGGTTATCCATGTCCCTTACTTGATGAGTAGATATGATAAATGCGCGCTGATCATCCATGGCGGAAGCGATAATCCTGCGGAACTGGGATTTTGACGGGATATCCAGGCCATTAGTCGGTTCATCCAGCAGGAGCAGGGAAGTTCCTGAAGCCAAGCCGAAACATAGAAGGAATTTTTTCTTTTCCCCATAGGACAACTGGTTTAAGGGTTTGTCATGGGGCAGGTCGAACTGGCTGCCATACGTACGGTATGCTTCCATGCTGAACTTGGGGTAGAAGGGAGCGTATATCTTTACATAATAACTTGCAGATATATTGGGCAGCACAGATTCTTCCGGTAGGTAATAGATGTTCGCCAGCATGCGAGGATCTCGCATTTTTGGATCAAACCCGTGGGTCTCCATAGTTCCTGCATGTCTGAAGAGCTGTCCGGCAATCAGCCTGAGCAGGGTAGTCTTGCCTGCTCCGTTCATTCCCAGTAACCCGTATATGTTTCCTTGCTGTATCTGCAGGCTGAGATTCCGAAACAGAGAGCTCTTTCCATAGGAAAAACTGATGTTCTTCACTAATACCATACTATCTCCTTATTAGTATACTAGTAGGCTAGTACACTAATAAACTATATAATGATGTAGTTATTGTCAATACTAATTTGTCAAATAATGAGGTGCTGCGCTACAGGAGTAAGGACAGAGAAGCATATCTGCAGGGCACCCTATATTGGAGCATGGGGTGCCCGGGGATACACACACCCTCAAGCCAGAATTAATTGCATAATCTTCTGCTTAATGTTATTGAGAACTGTCTGGTACTGATGATCTAGATCCTGCTGATGGCGGTGCAGAAGATCTAAAAATTCAGGATCTTGTTCTGGGGTAAGATCCACTACAGCACCAAATTGCTTGGCCAACTGCTGCTGTTTTTGCTTAAGTTTGGGACCATACTGCTGGATGAGAGAGTTCTTCAATTGTTCAGTTTGCTGCAGGTACTGCTGGAAAAAACCGTCAATCTGAATGAAGAGGGAAGTGACTTCCGATGGCTTGCTGCTTAATAGCGCCGCGGCTTCTTTGATGCTCCCCATGCTCTCAACGTAAAGATCATTGCTCGGCAGAGTAAGATTTGCCAGCATGGTTTGCACAAACCCTTGCATTACGTATGAACGTTCGCGTGCTTCATACGATGACAATGTCTCTTTGACATCCTTTACGCTCAGCTCTTTTTCGAAGAAATACCGAGAGAACATACGCTGTCCTTCCTGGGTAAATTGTTCTTCCCTAAGCTTCTCAGGATTACTCTCTACTGAATCAGTGCGCTCCAGGGCGATTTCCAAAGCAGAACGTATTTTTGACATGGCTGACCCTCCTTCCTCCACTTAACCAATCTACACCTACAAGATATCTGAATGTTTTGCAACTATCAAGGAGAAACCCCTTGCCTGTCTCATAAATCATACCTACAATGCATCCATGTCAGCAGCAGAACTTCGATTCCCCCTGCCCGCTGTAATTCTTGCCGGCGGACAGGGACGGAGGATGGGCAGGGTAAAGGCTCAGGTGGTGCTCGGTGATAAGGAGCTGCTGCTCCATGCGGTGGAACTCGTTCAGGGATCATGCGTACCAATAGTAGTGTCTGTGCGGCAAAGCGATGTCTGGGTTTTTGAGCTTCTGAAGCATTCACAAGATGTGACTGTGGTATGCGACCGGGATGCAACTCCTACACCTATGGCTGGGATTGTTTCTTCACTGGAGTATCTCTGCTCTCAGGCATCGCATGATTGGGTCTTAATCACTTCCTGTGATACCATGTATCATCCTTGGCAGCTCATCAGCACCCTCGCAGAGAAAGCCGCGAACACACCCGAATGTACAGCTGCAGTATTTAGGATACAGAACAAGTACATGCCGTTCCCCGGATTATTCCGTATGGATACTCTCCAGGCATGGAAAAATGCCTTGCAGAATCATAGGCTTAGGGTGCAGGAATTCCTCGCGTCGCTGCCAAAGCTGCAATGTGTTGATGCGCAGCTCCTCGATTCTGCGATCCCTGACTGGTATATAGCTAACATCAATACAGCCCATGACTTGACACATGCCCTAGAGATTATGACGATGCAGAGAGGAACATCGGTATGACAGAAAAACTGTTTCACAGCAATCCTTATGAGATATGTACCGACGCCAAGGTAGTCTCTCTGGAAAAAAAACATGGGATATGGGAACTGGTGTGCGATAGAACAGTGTTTTACCCTGAAGGAGGAGGACAGCCGGCAGACAGAGGCACAATTAGCGGTATTCCGGTAATTGACGTCCGCAAGAGGGGTGATGTTGTTGTGCATACGCTGGAATTACATCCCCAATGCAATCCTGGGGATACGGTATCCATGGAGCTTGACTGGAATCACAGGTACGAATACATGCAGCAGCACAGCGGACAGCATATTATATCAGCAGTATTCTACAGGGCGCTTGGCATCGGAACTCTCTCAGTTCATCTGGGAGAATCATATGCAACAATAGAAACAGATCGGTCGGAGATCACCGATGGCGAGATTTCACAAACAGAAGATTTGGTTCAAGAAATACTATGCAGCAATATGCCCATTACCGATCAATATATTTCTCAAGAAGAGATGGACGATATAGATCTGAGACGTGAACCCCAGGTTGCTGGTACGGTACGTGTGATACGTATTGGCGGATACGATGCAGCCCCATGCGGTGGTGTGCATGTGGGGAGCACAGGAGAGGTGAGGCTGGTGAAATGCATCAGTCGTGAAAAAATCAGAGGCCATGTGAGAACTGTCTGGAAAATCGGTCAGCGCGCAGCTGCGGATTACCGGGAACTTACCGATATAACCTTACAACTGAGCACCCTGCTGTCAGTACCCAGAGATGGAATAATTTCCCGTGTGGAAACGGTGCTGGAAGACCAGAAAAGGCTCCAGCTACATATCCAGCATCTGGAATCATCCCTTGCGGTGAATTTGATCGCACAGATGTCCAATCGAGCGGAGCTTGTGGATCATGTCCGCATAGTCTCTGAAACTATTCAGGTCTCCGATGCGTCGATTATCAGGCATATGAATGCTTTGCTGCCTCAGGATTATCCGCTTGTCTTTTGCTGCGTATGTATATCAGAACAATCACTTAGGTGGCTTATCGGTGTAACCGGCGGGGTGCAAATAGATTTTTCTGCTATACTAAAGGAAGTTCTGCCAATCATTGAAGGAAAAGGAGGAGGACGCTATCCGTTGTGGCAAGGAGCAGGAACACGAGCGGAAGGTGCTGAAGAATTTACACGCAAGATACGCAGATGGATTCGCCAGTATCTTACCGCAAGGAACTGAGTCATGAACAAGCGCACAGATGATGACCGCATGCTGCTGCGAGAGGCGGTAATTGGTGGACTGAAGCTGATGCTTATGCTCCTGGTCATGTACCTGCTTATCTATTTTCTGGCGGTTGACCAGCTGCATCGCTGGGGTATGTGGATGAGCAGAAATTTCAGCTATCTCGGGATCGCTGTGTTCTGCTTCATCGTCGACACCTTTATCATGCCGACTTCAGTGGACATCCTATTCCCCTTTGTGCTTGACTGGCCAGTGATGCCGCTTATGCTGACCATGTCCGTCGCCTCATCGCTTGGAGGGTTTACTGGGTATCTGATAGCCCGTTTTCTCTTTGATCACTGGGGATATGTACAAAGGGTGGTAGCAAAGTCCCGCCGCCGGGGTGAGGTTATCATCAACAGGTACGGAGCTTATGGTATAGTGATAGCAGGGCTTACCCCCCTGCCTTTTTCAACCACCTGCTGGATTGCCGGTATCCTCAAGGTTCCCTGGGGATGGGCAGCATTGGCTTGTTTGTCCCGGTTTCCCCGCATGGTAATCTACTATTTTATGATCCGCTGGAGTTCCTTACTCTTCAGCATGTAACTCAGAACAGGTCGACAATTTCATCTCTTCCGTGAGTACGAGCAGTTTCTTCAGGAGTCATTCCAGCGTGGTTTCGCAAAGTCTGATCAGCCCCTGCTTCCAGCAAAAATAAGACAGTCTCTGGGGATCCAAACTCAACCGCAGCATGCAGCGGAGTGCTGCCCTGCGAGTCAACCGCATTGATTGTATCCTCCGTGATAATCCACCTGAGGGCTTCCGGTCCTTCCATAAGCGCATAGGCTAAGGGGAACTCTTGCTCACCATTGTGTGCAAAGATATCAGCTCCTGCGTGAACCAGAAATAAGGCTGCTTTATAGTACCGATAATGCAGAGCAGCATGCAGGGGTGTCTCCAGTCTGTTGTTTCTGCTGTCAACATCCGTACTAGCTTCCAGGACGGCATGGAGCACTTCCATGGATGCCTGGTGCTTCACTGCCAGATGGAGGGGAGTATTTCCAGCGTTATCACGTGATGAAGCAGCAGGACCCGTGAGGAGCCATTGGACAGTTTCCACACCTGCATTAAATGCCAAGGTAAGTGGTGATTCATTAAACCTGTTTGTTGCATGAATATCTGCACCTGCCGCAGTCAGCATGCCGCCGATATCCCCGTTTCTCCCCTTGATGCAGTCATGAAGTACTGTACTTCCCATGTTGTCTCTGGTAAGCACATTGGAACCAAACCTGATCAACAGACTTGCCATGGTATAGTCCTGTTTTCGTACGGCAATGTGGAGGGGAGTCAAGCCTGAAGGATCGCGCTGCTCTAAAGATGCGCCAAATTCATGGAGAGCTCTGATACTTATATCATCTTGGTGAAGAACTGCGGTATGCACAGGTGAATATCCGGCCGAATTGATGCTGTGCACACGCGCGCCTGCCAGGAGCAGAAATCTAAGAGCTCGTGAAGAACCGTAAGCGACTGCCTCATGTACTGCGGTGCTTCCGTTCTTCTCAGCGGGAAGATTGAGATTTGCGTTATGCTGGGTAAGTGTCTGCAGCAAAGGAATGGAGTCAAGCCGGGCAGCATAGTGGACGGGAGCGTAACCCTCCCGGTTGATTACATCAGGATCTGCACCTAAGGAAAGGAGCAAGGAAGCAGCATCGGGAAGGCTGCTTCGCGATGCCACATGCAGCAAGGTATTTCCCTGTGCATCCGTTCGGTTAACAAGTGCGGGATCTAGTACGCTGCGTATGTCCTCCGTCCCTCTGGAGAAGAGTATATCAATGGGAGTTTTCCCCATGTGATTTACTGCGAACAGGTCAGCCCCTTGATTCATCAGATAGACAGCAGCTGTTAATGAAGAAGCCTTCATGGCATCATGCAGCGGGGTATTGCCGTACCGGTTTGCTGCTTCAGTATCGGCACCGGTTTTCAGGCAGTACTCCAGTACATCAGCGGAAGAACCGACTTGAACCGCAATGTGAAGAGCGGTATTCCCATGAGCATCGCTTGCCATCCAGGTATCAGGATTAACTAGCCATGAGGTGGGAACAGCTCCTGCCAGCAGGGCACGCTGCAAGGGTGTCTCCTGGTTAAAGTTGTGCATATGCATGTCTGCGCCGTAAGCAAGGAGCAGTCTCACTGCCGGTTCATTGCGTGATTCTATAGCTGTCATGAGAGGAGTATTGCCATCGCTATTCTGCTGATTGGCATCAGCTCCCATCTCAAGGAGCAGAGCTGTCATATCTGCAGATCTGCGTGCGGCCAGATGCAGGGGTGTGTTCCCTGTCCAGTCAGCCGCTTCTGCAGGGGCGTGGGCCTCAATAAGCAAGGCCGCAATTTCCAGTGAGCTCTGCAAAGAGGCTATGTGGAGGGGAGTTTGCGACAGAGTGTTTACTGCGTGCACATCGCTGCCGCGTTCCACCAGCAGAGATACAGCGGTTCCATGGCCGGATGCGGCTGCGGTATGCAGTGGTGTATTTCCATCGAGATCACGAAGCTGAGGAGATACATGTTCATCAAGGAATACCCTAAGCAGCGCCAAGTGGTTACGGGATGAAGCAACATGAAGAACTGAAGCCTGGTTGTCAAAGCGCATGGTGAGATCACCGGAAAGAATGCTGCGGTATGCATAGATGAATTCTTCTTTACCCGGTCTATCAGAGTAGGCTGAAACGAGAAGTACTGCTGCTTCTGCATGTTCTTTGCTTTCGCCAAATGATAATGCAATATCCAGAGGCAGTGATCCCTCTCGGTTCCGATTGTTTACATGGGCACCTTCAGCTATAAGCCGTGAGACAATGGCAGTATCACCCAGCAGTGCTCCATGGTGGAGAGGAGTGTTTCCTGCATAGTCAGGGATATCCAGGTAGTTCCTGCCAAGCAGAGTCAGCAATGCCAGGGGCCCTTCAGATGCTGCTGAAGAAAATGCGCTCACTCCTTGCGCGTCGGATGTATAGAGCAGTCTGCCGTGGTTTGAGAACGTACGAGCAAATGCATACCCATGGGACACAGCTATGTGCATAGGCAGCGAGCCTGCGTGATCAGTACGAGTGGGATCGGCGCCATTACGCAGCAGCAGTTCGGCCAACTCCTCTGACCCCAGGTGAGCAGCATAGTGAAGCGGGGTTCGGCCTGCATCGTCTTCAACTTCTAATACCCTGCTGTCATGGGCGATGAGTTTCTGCACCAGTTCGGTTTCTCCCTCGAGCATATAGAGGATGATTTCTGGAGGCGGTGCCGGAGCAGTTTCACTTTTGGGAGGAATCTCAGGGTAATATGCATCACTGAAAAGTGCATAGGTGATTAAGCAGAATACCAGTACAGTCAAGAGGGTGAAGCGTCGCATCAACTTCTCCTTGTAGGGCACATTATATACTATTCCACAGCATGTGAGAATAAAAAACAATAGATTGATCCAGTCACTGCCTGCATGAGAACCATATGCAACGATCAGTAGAGAGGCTCTACGGAATAGAGCCAAAAAAAGGCAGTATCAGCTGGTTTGCGATACTGCCTTCTATATATAATCCTGAACCCGGCGTAAACCGGGCAGGCCCGGAACTACGAGATATCCCTTCTGGTTTCACGTATGGTTCTTGCTGCCTGGAGAGCTCTCTGCTCTGCATCTCCACTATAACCCGTCACATCGAGAATAGCAAGGACTTCAACTGCAGAAATATACTTGGTAATACGTTTTTCATTAGATAGGAGATGCTTGAGGGGATTACTGCCGCCTGTGTGCATATCAGCCCACGCAGTAAGTGAATGCTCCCTGATGATTTCATGCATTCCCTGCCGGTCGGCACCCCTGCGGCCAAGTTCCATAAGCAGGTGTTCTGTTGCCGCAAAGACTCCATAATTCTGAAGCTGTCCAGCAATACGGTCTGCATGCACCTTGAGACCGCTGAAAATCCTGATGGAAACCGAAAGAATTTCGTCCAGGGCAAGGAATGCCTCAGGCAGCAGCACCCTGCGGTTAGCGGAATCATCCAAGGTGCGTTCCAGCAGACAGTGCGCGGCATTGTTCCATGCAACAGCAGGCAGAGTCGCAATCCAACGTGCCAGTGAGCCAATTTTCTCTGCATTGATAGGATTGCGTTTAAACGGCATAGCGGAGGATCCAACCTGTTTGGACCCGAAGGGTTCGCTCCATTCTCCAAATGGGGGTGACTGGAGCACACGCAGGTCAAATGCCATTTTGTACAGCGTTGCGGCAGTTCCTGCCAGAGCATTCAGAACAAGCCAGTCCTGCTTGCGAGGATATACCTGTGTGGATACTTCATATGCTTCGAGATCGAGATGATTCATCACAAGAGACTCCATCTCTCGAGCACTCATTCCGGTTCCTTCCATAAGGGCAAGGTAGGAGGCACTGGTGCCTACCGCGCCCTTCATGCCTTTACCCTTTACTCCGGCGCAGGTTCTTACCAGCTCCCGGTAGTCAGTCAGAAGATCCTGGGCGTATTGCGCCATTCGGTACCCCACGGTAGTCGGCTCTGCCGGCTGAAGATGGGTATACGCCATGGAAGTTGTCCCCGCATAGGATTCAATGCTGTCTGCAAGGATGTCAAGCAGTTTTCCTGTCTGGCCGATGATGAGTTTCAGTGAATCCTTCAGCCTGAGGGCATCCATATTGTCCAGAATATCCATGCTGGTTGCACCCAGATGGATGATCGGCCCGCCCACCTTGCACTGTTCCGCAAATGTCTTAATTTCTGCCATGAGGTCATGGCTGATTTCAGCCTCAATTGCGGACGAACGCTCAATATCGATATCATTTTTGTGTAATTCCAGGTCATCCAGCTGTTCGCCTGTGACGATGCCCGCCTGCATCTGTGCTTTTGCCAAGGCGACCCATATGCGGCGGAGCAGCAGCCGCTTATGGTGCTCAGACCATAGACTGCGCATGGCCTTGCTGCCGTAACGCCAGCTGAATGGTGAGATAAACGTATCATGGCTGAATATTCCGGTCTCCATGGGACCCCCTAATCAATAATGATAAGCTGTTCCCGTTCAGCACCTACAGAGACCATCTTAATTGGTGCACCTGTGAGAGCTTCGATACGTTTCAGATAAGCTTTGGCTTGAGCCGGAAGGTCATCCCATGCCCGTGCCTCTGATGTGTCGCACCTCCATCCCTCCCACTCTTCATAAATCGGTGTGGCGATATCCTGGAGGGCAGTCTCGGGAACATAGTCGATGACTTCATCGCCTAACTGGTATGCCTTGCACAGCTTGATGGTTTCGAAGCTGTCCAGTACATCAAGTTTGGTGACTGCTATGCCGGTGAATCCGTTGATCCAGCACGAATACGATGCCGCAACAGCATCGAACCATCCGCAGCGTCTGGGCCTTCCCGTGGTGGCTCCGTATTCTCCTCCGATCGTGCGGAGTTTGTCCCCAACCTCATCAAGCAGTTCAACCGGAAACGGACCGCCGCCGACGGACGTAGAATATGCTTTTACAATCCCATATATCGCATCAATTCTTCTCGGTGATATTCCCGCTCCTGCGCAGGTACCCCCGGCGGTAGGATTTGAGGATGTCACATAGGGGTATATCCCCCAGTCAAGGTCCCTCATAATCCCCAGTTGGCCTTCCATAATGATGTTCTTTCCCGTAAGAACTGCATCACGGACTACAGGGAGAGAGTCAATGATCCGGCTGCCGAATTCCTTTTTCCATGAGGCGCAGAGATCCATCAGTTCATCAAGATTCACTGCGGGGAGCTGGTAGTACTCCAGTTCACGGTTTTTCCTGGGAATGAGCATTTCCAGCCTAGTCCTCAGCCTGTCCGGATTGAGGATATCCCCTGCCCGTATACCGACTCTTGATGCCTTGTCAGCATAGACCGGGCCGATCCCACGTTTGGTAGTTCCTATAGCCCATTTAGCATCCTTCTGCTGCTCTTCAGCTCCGTCAAGCATGCAGTGATACGGCATGATCAGGTGAGCCCGGGTATCAATACGAAGATTGCTCCCGTCAAGACCGACTTTGTTGACTGCAACAAGCTCCTCTTTCATGGTAGAGAAGTTGACCACCGTTCCTGCTCCTACCAGACACAACGTGTTCGGGTTGAATATTCCCGAAGGCAGAATATGCAGAGCAAATTTCCCATAGGAGTTGATGACCGTATGTCCTGCATTGTCTCCTCCCTGGTACCTGATCACCATGTCCGCATCCTGAGCGAGATAGTCAACGATTCTTCCTTTTCCTTCATCTCCCCATTGTGCTCCTACTATAGCGGTTACACTCATTGGGTATCCTCCTTCATGGCCTTTCTTGTTTTTTCAGCCATTAGATCGTGATCTTCTATACACTCCGCATCCCACGGGTATCTGATCCACCGATCTTCAACCTCAAATGCGGCGAAATACCGGTGTATCTCAGGCGGGAATGCTGCTTGTTTACGTTTCTTCTTGTTGTGAATTACCAGTACAGCTATCTCTTGAGGATGATGGGACAGCAGCTCCTCAAGGCAGTAGCTCAACGTCATCCGTGTATCATCAACTTCATCAATCAGCAGGATATTCTTACCTGTAAGCTTCTGCTGCACTTCGTCAATCCACTGGATCTTCTGGGGGAGTTCAGTGGGTTTATTGTCAATTCCATAGTAGGATATTCCGACAGCATAGATGGGTCGATTAATAAAGGTTTTCAGGATACGCGCAGGGATGAACCCCCCAGACCCTATGGCTACAATTACATCGGGTTTGAATTCGGAGGCCGTAACGAGAAGGGCCAGCCGTTTAACAGCAGAGTGAATGTCATTGTAGGAGACGTAGATTTTATCGTCCATGTGCCCCTCCAAGGCTGGTATGGGAAGTGCTGCTATGTGCGATTCATGACTGCTATGTAGGGAAGGGTACGATGCTGTTCAGCATAGTCCAGACCGTATCCCACTACCCATACGTCTGGAATTTCGAAGCCGAGGTAATCAAGCTTGATATCGGTGATAAGGCGGTCAGGTTTGCTCACCAGAGCCGCAGTCTTCAGTGATGACGGCTGGCGGGCTGCAAAGTTCCGCGCGAGGTATGAGAGGGTGTGTCCGCTGTCAAGGATATCCTCAACAATGAGCACATCCTTATTGGCAAGGTTTTCCCTGACATCCATTATCAACCGCACATTGCCGGATGTGTAGTCTCTGTTCCCGTAACTAGACAGGGCAATGAAGTCTACGGTATGGGCTATGGAGAGCTGTCTGCACAGATCAGCGGCAAAAATGAATGCACCCTTCAGCACGGCTACTACAACAAGTTCTTTACACTCTTTGTAGTCTGCAGAAATTCTCTGAGCCAGCTCGCTGACTTTACGCTGAATGGTGTCCGCATCTATGAGCACGCTGACAAGATCATCACTGAGCGGCGGGATTGTTATAGGAGACATATTCCTTCCTTTTTCAAGGTCGTATCATCTTCTTTATATGAAATATGGTGATATTGTCAAGGGAGGCATCCTTGATAGGGGGCGATCAAATACCTATACTATGCATAAAGGGAAGAAAATGCAGGTGCACGGATGACTTCAATAACCGTTCTCATGGACAATATCGGGGAGCGTCCATATCTGGCAGAACATGGGCTGTCGTTTCTGGTGGAGATCGCGCATGGACCAACCATACTCTTTGACACGGGAGCTTCAGCTAAGTTTATGTCCAATGCACGGATAGCTGAATGCGATCTGAACCGCATCGACTGTGTTGTTATCAGCCACGGACATAATGATCATTCCGGGGGATATCCGGCGCTTATATCGTCGGGTATACGAAAACCCCTGTGGACGGGCAGCGGGTTTTTCACAAAGAAGTACCGGATTCATGATCAGGAAGCCAGGAACATAGGAGCGCCCTTTACTCAGGAGCTTCTGAAAGAGCACCAAATCCGCTGGGTAGAAGCTGAAGAGCCGGTATGCGAGATGTACCCGGGAGTCTGGCTGATGTCCGGATTTACCGCATTGGATGATTATGTGCATGTATCGGATGAGTTTTTTGTAACCGACGGCAGCACATGGAAGCCGGATACATTCCATGACGAAGCTGTGCTTGTCTGTGCAGGCAGTGAAGGGCTCTTGGTGATTGCCGGATGCTGCCATCCGGGCGTAATACCTATGCTCCATACAGTGCATGAACGGTTCCACGTGCCGATACGGGCATTTATGGGGGGCATGCATCTTGGCAGTACAGGCAAACAGGAACTGGAGAAAACGCTTAGCGAGGTTTGCAATCTCGTAACAGGAGAGATTGGCGCTTCTCACTGTACAGGAAAGAAGGCTAGGGAATACCTTGCAGCTAACCGTGAATCTTACATTGACCTGCATAGCGGAGCCAGGATTACCTGCGGATGATCCTGAAAAATTGACAGCATATACCCGAAGCCTATTTATCAAAAAGCATAATTCTTGTATATTTATGCACCATATATGTACAAGGAGCCGTCAATGGCGCAGGATGACATACGCATGATCGGGCAGCTGGCAATGATAGAGCTGCATGAAAGTGAACAAGATGAACTTGCTCAAGGAATAAAGCAAATGCTGCAGTATATGCAGCACATGTCAGATGTTGATTTGTCAGATGTGGAACCTACAACTCACGCGCTCGCAGACGGACTGGTGCTGCGCAGTGATACGGTTCACTATGATGAAGATGTACGAGAAGCCTTGCTGAAGGAAGCTCCTGAACGTAATGGATCATTTATAACCATAGGGAAGGTGCTGACATGAGTGAGCTATTTCCAGCAGTATGGAAACAGATTACATCATCACCCAGGCATCTCAAATGCTATGAGCAAGCGGTTGCAGCGTTAGATACCGACACTTGCGCGTTTCTTGAACTGCGTACCGATCTGGGAGTGTCACTTGCAGAGCCAGCTGTTAAGGAATATGGATCGTTATCAGGTATTCCCTTTGCGGTAAAAGACAATATTGCGGTGAAGGGATTCCAGTTCTCCTGCGGTTCACAGATTCTTGCAGGACTTCGCTCACCTTATACAGCTACTGCTGTAGAGCGTCTCCTGCATGCAGGTGCAGTACCCATCGGGAAAACAAACCTCGATGAATTCGGTATGGGCTCATCAAACCAGAATTCTGCATGTAAGCCTACAGTAAACCCATGGGATCTCAGTCGCGTTCCAGGAGGATCAAGCGGGGGATCAGCTGCTGCAGTTTCTGCCGGGTATGTGCCCTTTGCCCTTGGCAGTGACACGGGAGGATCGGTACGGCAGCCTGCAGCTTTTTGCGGCATCTTTGGATTCAAGCCTACCTATGGAACAGTTTCCCGTTACGGACTGGCCGCATATGCCTCTTCGCTTGAAACCATCGGTTTCATGACTGCACAGGCTGAACAGCTGATCCCCATCTTTGAAGCTGCCTCAGGAGCTGACGGGAGAGATCAGACTTCTCTTGACTGCAGTGATACGACAGATCTGACTGAGGGGATACAAACCGTTGCGGTGCTTGCCGGGGATCTGGGTCTGGATGCACCAGTACTACGAGGGTACAGCAAGGCCATTGAAGCATTCCGCAGTCTTGGGTGGAATATCGTGGAGGTAAAGCTTCCTTCTCTTGATTATGCGGTACCATCCTATTATACCATCGCGTCTGCAGAGGCAAGTGCTAACCTGGCCCGGTATACCGGTGTACGGTATGGCTCCAGGAGCAGGGAGGAGCACGATCACCAGCACATGGTGCGCAGAACCCGAGATGAAGGATTCGGTAAAGAGGTGAAACTACGCATACTGCTCGGAACATATGTCCTGAGAGAAGGATTCCAGGATCAGTACTATGTACAAGCCCAGAAGATCAGAACCCTCATCCGCAATGAGTTCTCAAAGCTCTTCACCAAGGCGGGAGTTCTGCTCCTGCCGACATTTCCCATCCAGGCATTTCCAATCGGGGACGGAGGACTGACCTCCATGCAGCAGAAGCTGGCAGACCGCTTTACCTTGCCGGCGAACCTGGCGGGGCTTCCTGCGGTGAGTTTCCCCACGGGAATTGAGTCAGGACTTCCGGTCGGTATGCAGTTGATGGGACCTGCTATGAGTGACCGGTCATTGATAAGACTGACTGCCCATGTGTCCAGGTGCTTCCCGGAAGTTGCCCTGCCGAGGCGTTTCAGCCCTGGGGAGGTGACCCATGGTTGAAATCTTCATTGGTCTGGAAATACACATTCAACTGATGACCCGGTCTAAGGTTTTCTGCAGTTGTGAAATGATCTCCGGGGAAGAGCCGAATACCCGCATCTGTCCTGTTTGCATGGGATATCCCGGGGTGCTTCCTGCGGTAAATGAGCAGGCTCTCTTTCTCTCTTATCTGATGGGATCGGCATTGAACTGCACATTGGCACAGAAGACTTGGTTTGACCGGAAGAACTACTTTTATCCGGATATGACGAAAAATTATCAGATTTCTCAGTTTTCTTCTCCTGTGGGCAGGGGTGGATGGATGGATTACCTTGAGAAGGGGGAACTTAAGCGGGTGCACATCCATGATATCCACTTAGAAGAGGATGCAGGTAAAATGGTTCATCAGGGGAATTTTAGTCTGCTTGATTACAATCGGGCGGGTTCCAGTCTTTTGGAAATTGTTACAGAACCTGAGCTTACCAGTCCGGAGGCTGCAGAAGTGTTTCTTCAGTCATTCAGATCTTTGGTACGCTGCCTGAGAGCATGCGATGGAAATATGGAAACAGGTTCACTCAGATGCGATGCTAATGTTTCAGTGAATTCACTCGGCATGGGATTGGGGACTAAGGTTGAAATCAAGAATCTCAATTCTTCACGGTTTGTCAGGAAAGCCTTGGAATACGAAGTGCGTCGGCAAAGCAGGCTTATGCAGGCTGGAAAGCCGGTGATTCAGGAGACAAGATTATGGAATGAACAAAGTGGTAAGACTGAATCCATGCGTACGAAAGAGGAAGCCAAGGACTACCGGTATTTCCCTGAACCTGATATCCCGCCGTTTGTTCCTTCAGAAGCATTTCTTAACAGGGTGACAAGTTCGCTGACTGAGCTTCCTGCTGCTAGAGAACTGCGGTATATCCGTGAATATGGGCTCACTGAGGAGACAGCGCACTATCTTGCTGAAGAGCGCGAACGGGCTGAATACTTTGAGGAGCTTATCAGTTCGGGGACGGAGGTCGCAGCAGCCGCAGCATGGATTAAGGGTGAACTGGCAAAGCTTCAGGGACGGTACGCTTTTTCATTGTCTGACGGAACTCTGCCTCCCCAAGCGGTTACCACAGTAGTGAGGATGACTGGAACGGAAGAACTGACAGTACAGCAGGCGAAGCAGGTTCTTGAGCTCATGGTGCAGCGGGGTATTGTTCAACCTGAAGAGGTTATTGCCCAGGAAGGATTTAAAAAAGCTGAAGATGATGGAGAACTTAAGGAAATTATCAGCAAAATAGTCGCAGAACACCTGAATGCAGCTGAGCAGATTCGGGATGGGAATATGAAGGCGGTGGGGTACCTCATGGGAATGGTAATGAAGGAAACCAGACAATCAGCGGATCCGCGGACTGCCAGAAGACTGCTGTTGGAAGAGATAGGCTGTAAGCAAGAGGAGTGAATATGAAGTTGTTTCGGACGTGTACCTGTGGTGAGCTGCGCTTAGAGGATGTTGGAACGCAGGTGGTGCTTAACGGTTGGGTTGCAAACTATCGGGATCACGGAGGAGTAACGTTCATTGATCTGTATGACCGCTGGGGGATAACTCAAGTTGTGTTTGATCCGGTACATAGTGAGCAAGCCCACAGGCTTTCCCATACACTGAGAAGCCAGTATGTAATTGCAGTCTCAGGTGAAGTGAGAAAACGCCCGCAAGGAATGGAGAATCCTTCTCTTCCGACCGGAGAGATAGATGTGTATGTTCTGGAAGCTGAACTGCTCAATGCTTCTAAGACCCCCCCTTTTGATATTTTCCACACAGGGTCAATACATCCCGAGACTCGGCTCCAGCACCGGTACTTGGATCTTCGCAGCCCTAAACTGCAGCAGTACATGATTTT
>SKXS01000211.1 GCA_007128345.1 Spirochaetia bacterium | reverse complement strand
GTGTAGGATACCCCTCCCCTGGCAACTTCCCAGTCCTCTACGATGCAGCCCTCCACGGCACCGAATGCGAGGCGTGTCATCACCAGGCGATGGTTCGGTCCCGGATCCTGCTCCAGTTCTTTATGTGCCGGCTGATTGACTGGAACCACCACTACACGTTGGTAGCGGGTCGTGGACAGCACCTGCTCAACAAGTGCTGTATGTGCTGTGTGGGGGGGGTTGAATGTACCGCCGAAGAGTGCTGTATTCATGATAACAGATGGAAAAAGGCCTCCCGCACCTCATCTATGCCCCTGCCTGAAAACACTGATATCGGAATAACTTGTCGGTCATCCAGACGGGATGCCAGCTGTTCCAGGCGCTCTTCAGATTGCGGAAGATCCATCTTCGTTGCTATGATCACCTCAGGCTTCCCGGTAAGCTCGCTGCTGTAGCTTCCCAGTTCATGCCTGAGCAGGTCGTAGGCATCCAGGTACCGATCGTCATGCACGTCGATCAGGTATGCGATACCCGACGTGCGGGTGATGTGCTTGAGAAACGTCAGTCCAAGCCCGGCTCCGCTGGAAGCTCCTTCGATGATTCCCGGGATGTCAGCAAGGGTAATCACCCGCTCATACCGTGAAAACACTCCTAAATGGGGAATTTTTGTGGTAAAGGGATACCCGGCTACCTTGGCATGGGCATTGGTGAGATAGTTCAGCAGCGATGATTTTCCCGCATTGGGGAACCCGACAAAACCGATGTCAGCTATGATGCGCAGCTCAAGGAGAATACGGCGCTCCTCCCCGGGGAGCCCTCCCTGCGCATATCGGGGAGCCTGACGGGTTGATGAACGGAAATGCCAGTTTCCCTTTCCACCCTTTCCGCCCTCAAGGAATACCCATGGCTCGCTGCGGTCAGCAAGGTCAACGATCAGTTCACGGGTGCGCTCTTCCCTGACGAGCGTCCCCGGCGGCACCTCAATAGTCACGTCATTGCCGTCGCGGCCGTGCCGCCGTCTTCCCTGCCCGGGCTGACCGTTCTCAGCCCTGCAGGTCGGCTGGTTCCTGAGATGTGCGAGTGTTCTGAGGTTGTGCTTGACTACAAAGATGACGCTTCCGCCCTTGCCGCCGTCACCGCCGTCAGGGCCGCCTCGGGGAACGTACTTCTCTCTTCTGAATGATACGGCTCCGCTGCCTCCGTTTCCGGAAACCGCTACAACTACAGCCTCATCAGAAAAACCTATCATGGTATGGGGATGCGCCTAATCGAGGGCTTCGATGCGTACGTAGCTCCTGTTCATGCGCTTGAAGAATTGTATCCGTCCGCTGCTCTTGGCAAAGAGGGTATCATCTTTTCCCTTACCGACGTGCTCACCTGGATGAATCTTAGTTCCACGCTGACGGATGATGATCTCCCCGGCTTTGACCAGCTGGCCTCCGGAACGCTTGACGCCTAAACGCTGGGAATGAGAATCTCTTCCATTCTTAGAACTTCCGCCGCCTTTCTTATGTGCCATGGTTACTCTCCTTCTTTCCTGTTCCCAGCCGCACGCTACGCGGTTATGGACTGCACCTTGATGCGGGAATACTGCTGTCTGTGACCCTGCTTTCTCCGGTAGCCCTTTCTTCTCTTGAACTTGAAGATAACTATTTTTTTTCCCTTGACCTGCTCTTCAAGCACCGCGGTTACTTTTGCACCTGCCACGTAGGGAGTGCCGACCTTGGTCTGTTCACCGTCGCGCACGAGCAGTACAGAGTCAAACTCAAGCGTTTCTCCGGCATCCTTGTCAATCTTGTCTACTTCAAGCAGAGCGCCTTCCTCTACTTTGTATTGTCTGCCTTTAATTTCAACCAGTACGTACATGAACTACTTCCTTACCTACTTAATATATGCAGGATACTGTATACCATAAGCTGCAGTTGTGGTCAATAGACCGCTTGACAGCTGATGCTCACATCACCTCAAGAAATGGAATACCGAGCAGCCTGCATGCATGCATGAGCACGCTGCGCATAGCCCGGCAGAGTTCTATCCGAGAGGATGCAAGCTGAGGTGTCTCAGCACGCAGTACGGGGACATCATGGTAGAACCTGCTGAAGACCCTGGTGAGATCATAGAGGTAGGCGGCAATGACCGACGGGTTGAGTTCTGCTCCAGCCTGGACGACCGCATCAGGATACCCTGCAAGCATCTTGATAAGCTCACGCTCAACCTGAAGGGTCAGAAGCGATCCGTCAGCCGCGGGTCCGCTGAGACCCTCCGCTTCATACTTGCGCAGCATGCTCGATATCCTGGCTCCCATATACTGGAGATAGGGACCGGTATTTCCGGTGAAAGAGAGGGACTCCTTCGGATTGAAGACCATGTCCTTGGCAGGGGTTACCTGAAGCAGGTAGTAGTTCAGCGCACCGAGGGCAACCGCCTCCGCCGTATTGTCGAGGTCATCCACCTCGTGTTCCCTGCCCTTCTCTACGATCTCCTGCTTAGCCATACGTTCCAGTTCATCAATGAGATCATCCGCATCCACCACCGTTCCTTCCCGGGACTTCATTTTTCCTTCCGGCAGGTTCACCATGCCGTAGGAGAGGTGGTAGAGCTGGTCCGCCCAGCTGTAGCCCAGCTGGCTGAGTATGTGGAAGAGCACCGTGAAGTGGTACTGCTGTTCAGATCCCACCACATAGATGAGCCGGTCAAACGGCCAGTCCTCATAGCGCTGCACCGCTGTCCCGATATCCTGGGTCACATAAAGCGATGTGCCGTCCTTGCGCAGCAGCACCTTCTTCCCCAGCTTGATATGCTCCAGGTCCACCCAGACAGTTCCCTCGTCATCCCGATGGAATATGCCTGACTGAAGCCCCTTGAGCACCTCCTCCCGACCCTTGGCGTACGTGCTGCTTTCGTAGTAGACCTGATCAAAGACAATGTCCGTTTTATCATAGGTAGACTCAATTCCCTCTATGGCCCAATGGTTCATGAGCTTCCACAGCTCAACGGTCGCTTCGTCACCCTGCTCCCAGTTCCTGAGCATCTCCTGCACCTCCTGCTCGGCTGCAGGGTTCTCCCGTGCCCATTGGGAGAACTTCACGTAGTAGTCCCCGACGAAATGATCGCTCTTTACCCCCTCGGATTCAGGAGACCTTCCCTGTCCGAACTTCAGGTAGGCAAGCATGGACTTGCAGATATGCACGCCCCGGTCATTGATGAGGTTCACCTTCCGCACCTCAGCTCCGTTTGCTTTGAGAATCCGTGCGACGCTCGCGCCTATGGAGTCGTTACGTAAATGCCCCAGATGCAGCGGTTTGTTGGTATTGGGACAGGAGAATTCAATCATGACGCGGTTTCCCGCAAGGCTCTCCGATGATCCGTAGGAGCCTTCCCTGCTGCGGATGTCGGCAAACAGGCTTTCTGTGACACGTGCAAGGTTGACCCTAATGTTCACATACGGCCCATCCGCCTGGGCGGTCCCCCAGGAAGCAGCCTCGGCGTCCTCTCCAGCGAACTCGGCAATTTCAGCGGCCAGCAGGGGGGGCGCGGCTCTGAACATCTTCGCAAAGGGAAACATCGGCACCGCCAGATCTCCCAGCTCAGGCTTCGGGGGGCGCTGCAGGATAAGGGAAACTTCCTTCACTCCCGCCGCATCAATACCCCGTGTGCGGGCCATCTGATCCAAATATGTCCGCAGGCGTTCACTCCAGAATTGCTTTAATATGTCCATGACTTCTCCATTGCATAGATGTCGCTTTGGTTATACCAGGTAGTGCGCACAACTTCAACTCTCGTCACCAGGAACAAAACGCAGCCTCAGGATATGGAGCCGCCTGTTTGATCACAACCCTGCACGAAGCTCCTGTTTTTGCTCCGCCTTCCGGCACTCCTGACACCCTGCAGTGGATGTAGTTTTCGGTCAGAGCGTTCCACTGTGATCCGGTACGATCCTCCAGGATAGCCAGACAATCCCGTCCGAGTGAGCGCATGAGATAGCGTTCATGCTGCCTGCGGGAAATCTCCCGCAGTTCAGCTGATCTCCTGTCCCTCAGATACTCTGCCACATGAAGGGGATGTCCGTACAGAGGCGTTCCCGGCCTGGGTGAGTAGGGAAATACATGTGCCTGCGCCACATCCATCTCGGTGAGAAGATCAGCGGAATCCCGAAAGTCTTCGTCGGTCTCTCCCGGAAGACCGGTTATCATGTCGACAGCTATGAAGGGATCCTCCTTCGCCTGCCGCAGCAGCCTGACTGCCTGCATAACATCCTCCCGGGCATAGGATCTCCCCATGAGGCTGATCATCCGGTTTGACCCGCTCTGTACCGGGATGTGGAGGTGGGGTCTCACCTGGGGAAGGGAAAACGCTTCAATGAACGCGCTGCTGATTTCATCAGGCTCCACTGAGGAGAGCCTCAGGTATGCACCCGTAAGGCACCGGGAAAGCTCCGCAACAAGCTCGGGTAGTCCCATGGCACCCGATCTGTATGCTGATATATTCACCCCGGTAAGGACAATTTCCCGGTATCCATGCTCCTCCAGCCTGGAGGCTCTTCTAATCACCTCATCAGCGGCCAGGCTGACCGCGGGACCCCGAGCTAAACGCACCCTGCAGTACGTGCAGGTGTTGTCGCATCCGTCCTCAATCTTGAGAAACGCCCTGGCATGGTAGGTGAAGTATTCAGGATGAAAATCAAAGGGAGAACCTCCGTCCCCATGCGAGGAGAGACAATGCCGCACCCCGTCATGGAGGCCCATGCCCGAATCCATTGCCAAGGCAAGACACTCAGGAATCCGCACCAGCATTGCCTTACTGTGAAGCGGGACGACAAACAGACCGCTTCCCAGTTTCTGAAGGGTTTCAGCATCCAGCTCCGCATAGCATCCGGTGACAATGACAACCGGTCGGTTCGTAAGGGAGGCGGCCTTCCTGATCACCCTCCTGGCCTTCTGTTCCGCCTTCCCGGTGACCGTGCAGGTGCTTATGATATACAGGTCAGCCTCATCCCGCGCTGACACCAGGGTGAAACCATTCCGGGAAAACGCATCGGCTATGCCTTCACTTTCCACCTGGTTGAGTTTACATCCCAAGGTGTATACAGCTACTCTCATGAATAGGGATCCGCCTCCTCCAGCACACGCATCATACGGTCAAGGGACTCCTTGAGCTTCAGCCGCATGGTATGTGTATGGGGATTGTAGTGCTGGAGATCTAAAAAGAGCTGGTAGGGATCGTTGCAGGTCTGCTCTACCACCTCAAGAATCTTCCGGTACCCGAGGGTCCCGATACCGCTTGGCTTCAGGTCCAGATCCTCAAGCACCCGCCCGATAACATGGGTGATGCCCTGGGTCATTGCAGCTTCAAGGTCATGCTCCTCCGGAGTCATTTCTATCACCCGAAGTCCCAGGTGCGAAAAGTATTCTCTCCAGAACGTACTGTCTTTCTCTTCGCACCGCAGCGGGGAGAATACCATCGGCAGGCCTTCCATCCCGCGCGCAGCGGAATCGGGACCGAACATGGGGTGCGTGGCTATGCACGGTGTATTTTTTTTCAGGTGCGTGAGCATAAGGTGGGCGGGATGGCTTTTTACCGAACAGGTATCGAATACTACCGTATTGTTTCCTATACGCGGAGCCGCTGAGCGCAGCACAGTTTCGAAAGAGGATATGGCAACGCAGAAAAAGACTGCATCACAGGAGAGCACCTCGTCTTCTGAGGTGATAGAAAATGACCCCGATATGTCACGGTGAGTCCTGTTCCATGCCTTGACCTGGAAATCCCGGGTCAGGACCTCCGCCCAGAACCTCCCGAACCGTCCAAGCCCGTATACGCCAATTTGCTTTTTACTCATATACTTAAGTATTTATCAAATAACGGGAGTATGGTACAGTATCGAAGCGGGGCATATGACACAATTAACTCACAGGGGGCTGAATATGATGACATTTCCAGAGAAGATGAAGCAGAAAGCCAAAGCCAAGCACAAGCGTCTCGTTCTCCCGGAAGGAACTGAACATCGTACGCTGAAGGCTGCGGAGATTATTATGGGCGAAGGGCTTGCATCTGAAGTAATCCTCATCGGGAACTCCAGGCAGATAGCAGAAGCCGCAGAGAAAGCAAACGCCTCACTGGAAAGCGTATCCATCCTTGACCCGGCTGAATCTGAAATCATGGAGTACTATGCACAGGAGTACTATGAGCTGCGCAAGCATAAGGGACTCTCCATTGATGATGCACGTGCCCAGATAACTGATCCGCTTAAGTGGGCGGCCATGATGGTCCGCAAGGGCGATGCCGATGCCATGGTGGCAGGCGCAGAGCACTCAACCGGCAAGGTGCTGGTTGCCGCTTTTACCATCATCAAGACAAAGCCTGACACCAAATATGCATCATCCTGCTTTATCATGGTCACCGGCAAGGAGCAGTTTGGATACAAGGGAAGCTTCATATTCGCTGACTGCGCAACTATTCCCGATCCTACCGCTGAACAGCTTGCGGAAATTGCCGTAGCATCATCAGATTCATGCAAGGTCTTTCTGGAGACCACCCCGATTACCGCCCTGCTATCCTTCTCCACCAAGGGCTCAGCGAGCCACCCGTATGTGGAGAAGGTAACCGAAGCCCTTAAGCTGGTAAAGCAGAGGCGTCCTGATCTGCAGGTTGACGGAGAGCTCCAGCTGGATGCGGCGATCATTCCGGATATCGGTGAACGCAAAGCCCCGGGTTCGCCTGCGGCAGGGCGCGCAAACGTCCTCATATTTCCTGATCTTCAGTCAGGGAACATCGGCTATAAACTGGTGCAGCGCCTTGCCGAAGCAAAAGCATACGGTCCGGTGCTCCAGGGTTTTGCTAAACCAGTAAGCGATCTTTCCCGGGGATGCAGCGTGGATGACATCGTCATTACGTCAGCAATGACCCTTGCCCAGGTTGAGTGACCCTTCAGTCCTGAAGCGAATCTGCGATACGCCGGGATGCATCGGCAAATGCCTCCAGGGAGACCTGTTCAGGGCGCTGCTGCTCACTGATCCCTGCGTGACGGAATGCCTCAGCCATGAGCTCCTTCGGACAGCCTGCAGCTGATTCAGCATGCGCAAGGGTATTACGCAGCATCTTTCGCCTGGATGAGAATACCGCCCTGATGATGATAAAGAACATGTTCCGCGCCCTTCCTTCCAAAAGAGGCGTTTCTCTGCGGTCCATCCGAACCACTGCAGAATCGATCTCAGGCTTAGGAAAGAAATCCGACGGAGGTATGGTGCAGACGTGGGTTATGCGGTAGTCCAACTGGCACAG
>SKXS01000272.1 GCA_007128345.1 Spirochaetia bacterium | reverse complement strand
ATCCATCCGAGGCCCAGTGTGACAGGTCAAGCGCGAGCCGCTGCTGGATCACCGCAAACCCCCGGCGCTCCAAGGGCAGATGCAGGAAGGAGGCGCGGCCGCTTACCTGCATGATCAGCTGGGCCGCTCCTGCATCTGATGTCCTTCTGCACAGCTCCTCACAGAGCATGGAGAAGACCCCGAGTCCCCTGAACTTCGGCTCGACGTAGAACTGCCTCACTTCGTAGAGAAGATCACTGCGGCTGTGTCCGCGGGGTTCCGCCGCAATAAACCCTGCAGTCTCACCTGCAGGTGATTCGAGGAACAGCCTGATCCAGTCCTCATCCCAGCGGTCCCAGGAGTCACGGCACTCCATGACCAGGAGCATATCCAGCGGTGAGGGAAGCGAACTGAATTCCTGCTCCAGGCGCCGGTCCCATACTGTGCGTACATATGATTCAAACCGCTGTGCATCATCTGAAATGGTGAAGTCTGTGAGTATCAGCTCACTGGTGTCTTCCTCCGGTTCATCTCCCAGGAGCTCCATGGACAGGGCATCCTGGAGCCTTCCATACCAGCTGGCGATGATGCGCTTCATCTCCCGTTCCTTGAAATAGAACCAGAGCCGCTCCACCGCGGGCTCCTCCTTCAGGACGTTCTTAAAGCTCCTGAAGACCCCCTTGCCCTGGGACAGGGTCTCCTGGAGACGTTCCCGGTAGACCGGATTGCGCAGCGTAGCGATGAACTTCTCCATAATCCTGAACCCGTCGGCAGGCAGCCAGTAAGGAAGGTCCGAAAACCGGTCCGGATCCTCATCCATCAGTCCCGGCGGAAGCAGGTCAATCTGCTGGATGGTGCCGTCCTCGAGGTCAAGCACATACTCCTGTGACTGGTCCTCCATACAGAAGATGATCTGGTAGATCAGCTCGTCCGAAAGCTGCGGGAGCTCCCGGTGTTTTTTTTCATCCATGGCCTATTGTACAAAGAGAATCCTCGTGCGGTCAAGGATTGAGCTGACGGGTTGACTGCCTGGGCAGTTCCTCGCTATGCTTGGCTCAAACCTTCCGCAAAACAGGAGAGAGAGATACATGAGTATTATTGAATTTATCGAAGCGAGAGAGATTCTCGATTCACGGGGCAACCCCACGGTTGAAGTTGATGTCATCCTAGAGGACGGCTCCATGGGGCGTGCTGCGGTTCCTTCCGGGGCATCCACGGGCATCCATGAGGCGGTGGAGCTGCGCGACAATGACAAGACCCGCTACCTGGGCAAAGGGGTGCTCAAGGCGGTGGAAAACGTCAATGACGTCATTGCCGGGGAGCTCATCGGCCTTGACGCCCTCGACCAGGTCGACATCGACCGCACCATGATAGAGCTCGACGGCACTGACAACAAGGGCAAGCTCGGCGCCAACGCGATTCTGGGCGTCTCCATGGCTGCAGCACGGGCGGCAGCTGATTTTCTCGGCCTTCCGCTGTTCAAGTACCTGGGAAGCTATCATGCCAATATCCTCCCTGTACCCATGGCGAACATCATAAACGGCGGATCCCATGCGGACAACTCGGTCGACTTCCAGGAATTCATGGTCATGCCTGTGGGTGCCGACACGTTCAGGGGCGGCGTGCAGATGATCACCGAGGTATTCCACCACCTCAAGGCCATCCTCAAGAAAAAGGGCTACAGCACCTCCGTAGGTGATGAAGGGGGCTTTGCTCCCAATCTCAAATCCAATGAAGAAGCCTGCGAAGTGATCCTCCAGGCCATAGACCAGGCAGGCTACAAGGCTGGTGACGACATCATGATTGCCCTGGATCCCGCAACATCGGAGATCTACGACAGCAAGACCGGAAAGTACAAGCTCACCTGGTCCACCGGAGAGGAACTCACCAGTGCGCAGCTAGCAGAATACTGGGCTTCCTGGGTGGACAAGTACCCGATAATCTCCATTGAGGACGGCATGGCAGAAGATGACTGGGAAGGCTGGAAGCTGCTGACCGACCTGGTGGGAAGCCGCGTGCAGCTTGTCGGGGACGACCTCTTCGTCACCAACACGAAGCGCCTGCAGCAGGGCATAGAGGGCGGCATTGCCAACTCCATCCTTATTAAGGTCAACCAGATTGGAACCCTCACCGAGACCTTTGAAGCAGTGGAGATGGCAAAGCGCGCAGGCTATACCGCGGTGGTGTCCCACCGTTCGGGAGAAACGGAAGATAACTTCATCGCAGATCTGGTGGTCGCTCTCGGCACCGGGCAGATCAAGACCGGCTCCATGAGCAGGTCCGACCGCCTGGCAAAGTACAACCAGCTGATGCGCATTGAGGACTACCTCGAGGGTACCGCCGAGTATCCCGGCAGGCAGGCTTTCTACTCTATCAAGCGGTAATCATTTGATTCTGATGAGGCGGCTGTCCAAGCGGGCAGCCGTTTTTCTCTTATCCGTCCCAAGCGTCACTGTCCTCAATATTCTCGAGAAACCTGCATACCTCATGGTATGAAAATCCCTTCCGAACCAGGGACGCGATAAGCCGCTCCCTGATTCCCCGGGACTTCGGGAGAAGCTTCTCGTATGCCCGATTTAGCATATTGATGCGGCCGCATTCGCTGATAACCGCATCGGTGACTTCCTGGGCAAGGGACTGCTCTATTCCCCGTGCCTGGAGCCCAGCAGCAAGCTTCACCGGTCCTTCGGCCATTCGTTCTGCCCGTGAGCGCACCCACTGCTCGGCAAACCTTCGGTCGCTCTGGAGCCCCCTCTTTTCAAGCGAACCCAGAGCCGGAGCAATCTCCTCCGGAGAAAATCCCCGTTGCGCAAGCTTCTGCTCAAGCTCCCTGCGGCTATGCTCACGGGAGGCCAGGAATGCCACAGCCTTTTCTCCAGCCTGATGCACCCGGCACTCATGCATGAGCTTCTGCGTCTCTTCCTCAGAGAGCTCCATGCCTTCAGTGAGATGATACCTATGCTGTATGTCGGGGGGTATGATGAAAGAGGAGCCCCCGGAACATGCTGCTGTGAGCACATTCCCGTGGACCCCTCTCTTGATAACAGCCATGACCGCCGTGACGATCTAGCGCTTGGAGAACTGGAACTTCTTCCGTGCTCCCGGCTGTCCGTACTTTTTCCGCTCCACCATTCTCGGGTCACGGGTGAGAAAACCGCTGGCTCTCAGGGACTTGATGTTCGTCTCATCGTAGGAAGCCAAAGCCCTGGCAATACCGTGACGGCAGGCGCCTGCCTGACCGGAAGGTCCGCCTCCCTTGACATTAATGAGCACGTCAAACTTGGTCAGCGTATCGGTTACATCCATGGGCTGGCGAACCACATACACGAAGCCTGGATTCCCGAAGTAGTCCTCAAGGCTCTTGCCGTTTATGACTACCTTCCCCTCTCCCTGTCTCAGGTAGACCCGGGCGATGGCGGTTTTTCTGCGTCCTGTTCCCAGTGAAAGATTTACATTCGTATCCACGTATCCACTCCTATATTTCAACCGCTACGGGCTTTTGGGCCGCATGGGGGTGTTCTGAACCGGCATATACTTTCAGGTGGGTATACATCTTCCTTCCCAGCGGTCCCTTGGGGAGCATGCCGTATACAGCACGTTCCATGGGATATACAGGCTTGCGCTTCACTACCTTCAGGTAGGTTTCACTGCGCAGTCCCCCGGGGTACCCGGAATGCCGGTAATAGATCTTCTGGGTCTTCTTGTTTCCGCTCAAATCCGCCTTTGCGGCATTGATGATAATCACGAAATCCCCCACATCCTGGTGGGGCGCAAATTCCGGCTTATGTTTGCCCCGAAGGAGTTTAGCTGCTTTGACCGCTATACGGCCCAGGCGCTCCCCTTCGGCGTCTATGACGTACCATGTTTTCTTCACTTCATTCGGCTTTACAAATATTGTTTTCATATCTTCTACCCTGTAATAGAAATAGTTTGCTTCCTCAGGCGGTGTATAATTTCATATTAACCCGGGAATGTCAAGAGTGTTTCCTTGATTCCTCACAGAGTTATCAGTATCTTTTCTCCATGAAAGTCAAGGTTGATCATCTGAAATGCGCCGGGTGCGGACTATGTTCCGAAACCCTGCCCAATCTGTTCTATATAAACGGGTACCACTCGGTCGTAACGGAAACCGGAGCAGCACTCCTGGAATCAAATGAAATTCTCTGCAAAAAACTCTGCGATGCCGCACTTGCATGCCCCGTACAGGCTATCGAAGTGCTCATTCACCGGAAAGCTGATGAACAAAGCGGGTAAATCCCTCAAGTTCTCCCTCGGAAAATTCCAGGGGGACTATGATGGGGATGTGCTCTCCCGGCGGCAGGAGGATCCCCTCGCTGAGCGCCTTCTTGAACAGCTCACCGTATGCTATCGGATCAAGGCCCGTCTGTATATAGGGTCCCCGCCTCTTCCAGTCAAATACATCCGTAAGCCGCTGAAATGCCGACCCGTGACTCCTGGCTCCCTTCATTGAGCGAATCATCTGCGAGAGGACCTTCACCATACCGTCCGCAAGAAATGGTGAGACCATGTCGCTGGGGGGCATGCGGCTGCCCATTGCCGCCGACTTCACGCACACCACCTCAGGAGCAAAACTCCCCGGGAAGGGGAAAACAGGAAAGAGGAAGTCCGGCCTTGCCTCGGTCTCCGGCAGAAACGGCCTCCATAAGGCTGCGCGGTGCCGCGGCAGGATGTCCTCCACGGCAGGATCAGCCAGGTCCTCGTTTGCAATCAGCAAATCCAGCGCGTGCTCCACTGCGCCGAAGGCCCGTTCCCTATTCTTGTAGATGCGAAACACATTGTAATCCGGGAACAGCAGCTTGACGACCTTCTCAAGCCTCCCGTCATAGACTGACGGGTATTCACAGATCAGCCCCCGAGACACGGTCGACTTGAGGGAGCGTCTCAGCCCTTCAGGCCGGTGCCCGAGGATTGCCCGTCCGTTGTTCTGAAACAGATCGAGGTAGCGCTTACCGTAAAGATCGTAGAGACGGTATCCCCGCGCACGGACTATCATGGGCATCTTGAACGCTTGCTGGTGAAACGGCTGAGTCATGGCGTATCATATCAGTCACGGGCAACTTTCTCAAGCGGTGAGTAGGCAGGCAAAAACTTCGCCTGTCTGCCATTCTCGAACTGCACCGTTACGATCTCCCTGCCGTGCTCCCTCCATGAAGCGGCAACCCATCCCGTACCGTAGGATTCATGGTACACCGCATCACCGGGAGCAAAGGTGCAGAGCTCCTCTTCAGCATGCCCCGCCTGCACGCTGGGCTGTTCGATCCGCCTGCCCCAGTCGGCCCGGACGGCGCCGCGTTTTCTTCTTGAGGCAGGAAACGGCATGACCTGGCCGAATGACGGTGTATGTATGTCCTGCGCTGATCCGCCTATGATAGTAACGGCATCCAGGGGAATCTCCCTGAGGAAGCGCGAAGGCATCTGGTTTGTATAGCTCCCCCACAAGAGCCTTCTCCTGCAGGAGGTCATGTAGAGCTCTTCCTGGGCCCGGGTGATGCTCACATAGAATATCCTGCGTTCCTCCTCGATCTCGTCTTCGCTCTCCCGCGGCTTGCCCGGAAAAAGCCCTTCCTCAAGTCCTGTGATCACAACCCTCTTAAACTCAAGTCCCTTGGTATTATGCATGGTGATGAGGGTCACTCCTGGCTTGGCTGCAGGGTCATCACGTCCGACGCGGGAGCGGTCAAGCTCCATAACTTCAAGGAACGATCCCAGCCCTTCCCAGTCAGCTGGATACCCGGATGCGGAGTTCACAAACTCCTCGAGGTTCGCTGTCTTTTGGGTGAATGCCGTCTCGTCCTGCTTCCGGTAGTAATCCAACAGGCCGGATCGGTTCAGCACCCGTTCTATATAGTGGGAGAGATCCTCATACTCAGCCATGCAGGTACGCGCCTCATCATACAAGGCGAGAAACTCCTCGATTCCTGAAGTTGCCTTGCCCTTAGTATGTGCGTGCATCTCCTGAAGAGCTGTGACGACCTCCCTTCCCTGTGCTTCCCGATAGGAGAAGATTCTCTCCAGGGTAGTCTTCCCGATGCCCCTCGCAGGCTTATTGATGATCCGTCGGAAGGCGACCTCGTCTGCAGGGTTCACGGCAAGCGACAGCAGGGCGAGGGCATCCTTGACCTCCTCACGCTCGAAGAACCGCAGTGCGCCGACAATCTTGTAGGGAATCCCCATCCGCGCAAAGAGGGTTTCAAATGCTGCGGACTGTGCGTTGGTTCGGTAGAGGACCGCAGCACCGTCCCCGGTTCCCCAGGATCTGACGAGGGAGGCGCAGTAGGCGGCTTCAGCGGAATGGTCGTCGGCGAACGCAAGCACTGCCTTTGCCCCTTTCCGGTTTCTGGTCCAGAGGGTTTTCTCATGCCTGCCGGTATTGTTCGCCACCACGGTAGAGGCAATATGGAGGATCCTTCCCGTGGACCGGTAGTTCTCCTCCAGCCTGATGATCCTGGTCCCCGGGAAGTGATCGGGAAACCTGAGGATGTTGCGCACCTCCGCTCCCCTGAACCGGTATATTGACTGGTCATCATCGCCCACCACGCAGAGCAAGGTCCCGGGGCGGTGGAGCATCCTGAGCAGCTCCAGCTGGGCAAGGTTGGTATCCTGGTACTCATCCACCAGGATGACGCAAAAGCGGTGCTTCAGTACGTCAAGCGCCTGGGGATCCTTCCTGAAGAGCTCAATGACCCGGATGATAAGATCCCCGAAGTCGACATTCCCAATTTCTCTGAGACGCTTCTGGTATGAGCGGTACATCTCTGCAAATTGTTTTCCCGGCACAATGGAATCCAGGTCGTCATCTTCGGTGATGCAGCGGTCCTTAGCCCGGGAGATCGCCTTGCAGTAGGGCGACAGGTCGGTCCGCTTGTAGTTGGGGAAGAGGCTGTGCAGGAGAGCCAGCGAGTCATCCTCGTCATAGATCGTAAAGCCGTCCCTGAGACCAATACGTTGTCCGAATCTTCTGAGCACCCAGGCGCCAAAGGAGTGGAAGGTCCTGATCATCACCTGGGAGGACCGCTCATGGTCTGTCATGTGCGCAACCCGCTCCCGCATCTCTTCAGCCGCCTTATTGGTGAAGGTGACCGCAAGGACAGATCTGGGATCATACCCGAGGGCGTCAATGCTGTAGGCAATCTTATGGGTGATCACTCTGGTTTTGCCCGATCCTGCACCGGCGAGCACAAGCAGCGGCTCACCCTGCGCAGTCACCGCTTCACGCTGGGGTTCGTTAAGCAGCTCCAGGTACCTGAATTCCTCTCCGCTCATCGT
>SKXS01000006.1 GCA_007128345.1 Spirochaetia bacterium | reverse complement strand
GTGACTCTTGCGGTAACGGGTAATCCTGAAGAAGCAGGATTGCGCTCATTACATTCGAGAGCACTGGATGGGACAGTGGAAGTTACCGATGGTGAGAATACCCTGGTAATAGAAAGAGTACAGATGGTTTTCTTTGAAATTAATGTGGGTGTAGCTGACAGCATGGATTCTGAAGACCTAGAGGCTGGTCCGATTCTTATGGAGCTTCCTCTTGATGGCACGTTAACTCCAATCTTTCAGGCAGTGGATGTTACACCTGGTTTCTATGAGGAACTGGAAATTGAAGTGAAGATTCCTGAGGGACATGACAACCAAAGCGATTTTGAAGCTCAATATCCGGAGTGGGACATAGACGTAAGCATCCGTGTTGAAGGGACCTTCAATGGAGAGGCTTTTGTATACACCCAGGACTTCAACGACGACTTTGAGATTGAATTTGATCCTCCTCTGGAGATCAATGGTGGCATCGGCCTTATTCTTGCGATTGATGTAGGCACTTGGTTCTGGAATGAAGATAAGACAGGGCTATTAGATCCTAGTGATCCTGTTAGTTTTGATATAAGTATCGTAGAAGCTAACATAGAGGATTCCTTTGAAGCATTCGAAGATAGTCAGGAACTTGATTAAGTATTGTGCATTAGTGTGAAGGAAGATCGGATTACTGCATGAAAGAGACGAATCCTTGCAGTGCGGGACTCTGGAGTTAGAGTTCCTCACTGCAGAGGATTTCTATGATGCAGAATGTTAAACGTATTGCAGGAGGCAATTGGTATGAAGAAACGTATCATGGTATTATTGTGTATCATTATGGCTGTATCTATCCCTGTTAGTGTATATGCAAATGTGAGTTTGGGTATTGGAACAGGTACCGCAACGTTTGTAACTGCTCGGTTCCAAATGGACAGGGTTACTTCAGCTGTTTTTAATGTCGGATTCGGTTACTGGAACGAGAACGGTGTGTATGTGAGGCCACAGGTTCAGTTTGAACAGCAGAACAGGAACTTTAGGATAGAGAGACAATTATTTTACCCTTACGTGGGAATAGCTGTTCCTATGATACTGAAGTCAAATCCAAATATAGGTGTGAGTGGTGTGTTAGGCGTATCCTACTATGTAGGTGATGGACCAATAGAAATCTACCTGGAAGGATTGCCCAAAATTATAATTGTAAGATCAGGAGGTGTCGGCTTAGGATTTGGTTTGGGGGCAAGTATTGGAGCCAGGTATTCACTGTAGCAGACTTCAGCACCCTGTTTTTGACGATTTCACCTGTGAAGTACGCGGTTTTCTCCTCAGTTAGATCTTTGATCTCTTGCACTGTGAGCTCATTCCAGGTCATACTGTAACCGCCTTTCTAGAAGTGGGTTGGTTCCGGTAGATGATGGTCTCGGTGAACCAACCCTTTTTGTTGCTTCGGGCTACTATAGCTTATTTCCATTTCCTTTGCTCTGCTTTCTGGAACTTTGCAACAATTTCCCTTCCGCCTCCCTACGACATTATCACTTCTCAATGAGGGTGAAATACGCGGTTATTGACAAAGCAACCTCTGGCAAGTATAGTGATAAACCGATTTGGAGAGGTGTCCGAGTGGTCGAAGGAGGCGGTCTTGAAAACCGTTGAGCCGCAAGGCTCCGTGGGTTCGAATCCCACCTTCTCCGTATCGTATTTTTACCAGGAGAGGTGCGAGAGCGGTTGAATCGGGCTCCCTGCTAAGGAGTTGTACCTCGAAAGGGTACCGGGGGTTCGAATCCCCCCCTCTCCGTTTTTTTAAGTACCCATAGCTCAGCTGGATAGAGCATTAGATTGCGGATCTAAAGGTCGGAGGTTCGAATCCTCTTGGGTACAAAAAAGGAGAGATGCGAGAGCGGTTGAATCGGGCGGACTCGAAATCCGTTGTACCGTTATGCGGTACCGAGGGTTCGAATCCCTCTCTCTCCGCTTTTTTTATCTGGCAGATGCGGCTGAACAGGGAGAGATGACCGAGTGGCCGAAGGTGCACGCTTGGAAAGCGTGTGTACCCCTAAAGGGTACCGAGGGTTCGAATCCCTCTCTCTCCGAATGTTCCCCTTCAGTGTTGATGATCAGGTTCTGGGCAATCAGCAGTCACCCAACCCCGTCAGGACCGGAAGGTAGCAGCGGTAAGTGACCCGGTGATGTGACCCAGATGACTTGATCGGAGCTGAAGGGGTTTTTTTATTGCTTCAATAGTGTATAATCCGGCATGAGGAGTGTTCTGTCATGGCTTACGAGGTAACTGCAAACCGCAAGCGTCCCCGGGTGTTTGAGGAGCTGTCAGGCCAGTCATTTGTGGTATCCACCCTCATGAGTTCCCTCTCCCAGAATCGAATTGCCCACGCGTATCTTTTTTCCGGACCCAGGGGCGTCGGGAAGACCTCCGCTGCACGTATTTTGGCAAAAGCGCTCAACTGTGATAACGGCCCGAATGCAACTCCGTGCGGAGATTGCCCGAACTGCCATGAAATCGCTTCCGGGCATGCCCTTGATGTCATCGAAATAGACGGCGCAAGCAATACCTCGGTCAACGATGTCAGAGAGATCAAGAACGAGGTGCTCTTTGCTCCCAACAGCAGCCGCTACAAGGTCTATATCATCGATGAAGTGCACATGCTCTCAAACAGCGCATTCAACGCGCTGCTTAAAACCATAGAGGAACCGCCTCCCTACATCGTATTTGTCTTTGCAACTACGGAGATTCACAAGGTCCCGGCAACGATCCGGTCACGGTGCCAGCAGTTCCATTTCCAGCTCATCAGCATTGAGATAATCCAGGAGAAGCTTGCCGAGGCGGCTGAGGAACAGAACATCTCCGTAGATCGGGACGCGCTGTTTTGGATTGCCAAGGAATCTACAGGATCCCTGCGGGATGCATACACCCTTTTAGACCAGATCGTCTCCTTCTCCCAGGGTGAAGTCACCATGGAGAAAATCAGGGACAAGCTCGGCCTTATCGGTACAGACACCATAACTGAGCTGGTGGAAGGCATGGCACAGGGAAATGTTACGGAAGTTATCAGCCAGGCGGAGACGGTGCTTTCCCATGGTGTGTCCATTGAACAGTTTGTTATTGACCTCACGGAGTATTTCAGAAGCCTGCTGCTGCTCAAGCACGGCATAACCCGGGAATCACTGCTCGGCAGCAGGAAGGAGCTCTTCTCTGCAGTTGCACTGGAGACCTTTTCTTCCGAACAGATTGAAACTGCCATAGATATGCTGCTTACCCTGTACCGGAATATCCGATATTCAGTCAACCAGCGCTATGAGCTTGAGCTGCTGCTCAGCCGCCTGGCCGCGCTCCGTGAGAAAGTATCTCCCGGAGTCCTCTACAAGAAACTGAAAGCCATGCGGGATGCGCTGGGTATGTCAGCTGTAAATCCCCACGAATCCCGTGTCGGCACCGAGCCGTCGGCAGCACAACCGCAGAAACCTGAGGCCAGGAAAGTGCTTACCGAAGCGGATATTGCCCATTGTATGCGCTCGCTCAAGCAGACACGTCCATCCCTTGCGGCTATGCTGGAAAAAGCTCCGTGGAGCCTTGAACAGGGAGCACTCATATTTACTGTTGAGACACCGTATGCAGCACGTACCGCATCCCAGGATATTCCAGTCATTGCGCATACCCTTGCCGAGGCAGCTGGACAGGAGGTCCCGGTACGCATCCGTCCCCGGGAGGAACCGAAACAGGCAGCATCACCTGCTGCAGCCTCAAGTGATGACACTGTCGATATCGTGAGGCATCTGTTCAGAGGAGAGATAGTCACAGGAGGAACCAATGAATCCAATGGATCTCCTTAAGCAATTCAACGTGAAGGATCTGCAGGCAAAGTACCAGGAGATGCAGGAGCAGCTTAAGACTCTCCAGGCAAGCGGTACCGCGGGCGGTGGGATCGTGACCATCCGCATGACCGGTCTGATGGAGGTCACCCAGGTCGAGATAGCGCAGGAAGCTGTGGAAGATGGAGATACTGAAATGCTCCAGGACCTTGTCCGTGCTGCGTTCAACGCCGCGATGTCTAACCTCAAAGATAAGATCCAAGAAGAAACTGCGGGTGCATTTGGAGGATTTCCTTTTCCCGGTAGGTTTCCAGGACAGGTATGACGGTTCTTGAAGAACTCATCCAGGCGCTTTCCCGGATGCCGGGTATCGGTAAGAAGAGTGCATCGCGCATCGCCTACCATCTGCTGCAGACAGACCAGGAACTCAATACCAGACTGGCCAGGCTGATTCACGGTATTCAGAAAAAAATCATCAGGTGCAGTACATGCGGATCCTTTACTGAGACAGATGAAAACCCCTGTACCATGTGCACTTCTCCATCCAGGGACCGGGGTACCCTCTGCATCGTGGAACATCCGCAGGATGTGCTCACTCTTGAGAACACCGGAGCGTACCACGGACTGTACCACGTGCTGGACGGTGTCATCTCTCCATTGGACGGAATAGGACCTGATCAGCTGCAGCTTGGAAAAATCGTTATACGTATCAGGGAGTCGGGAATCAGGGAGGTAATTATCGCCACCAATCCGACTGAAGAGGGAGATACCACTGCACTCTACATTGCGCACCTGCTCAAGGATTTGCAGGTACGGGTAACTCGTCTGGCTTCAGGAATTCCCGTCGGCGGCGATATCGAATACGCCGACCGCATCACTATCGCGCGTTCGCTTCGCGGCAGAACTGAACTCGGCAGGTAGGGTTCTACAGTCCCCGCTCCTTGCGCACCTGTTCGTAGGCTTCCTGGATTTCCCTGAATTTCTCATGGGCGAAGGTGATGAACTCATCGGGCAGTCCCTTCGAAGCTATTTTATCAGGATGGTAGTCGCTTACCTGCTTCCGGTATGCCCGCTTTACTTCCTCGTTTGTGGCCGAAGGACTGACCCCTAGCACAGCATAAGAGGACTCAGCTCTCTTACCCATGTACTTAGCACGGAGTCCACCCATGAACCCCCGGGAGAGACGGAATATGTGGGCTGCCATATTGATCAGCTGTTCTTCAGCAGGGGTGATGCGCCCGTCAGCAGCCGCAACACGGTACAGGATATCTGATACCATTTCAAGCATGTGAGGCTCACTGCTGAACTGCTGGTAGTACTGCAGGGCAAATTCTTCGAAGGTGCCCCGTTCACTCAAGGCAGTCTCAAAAATACGATAGGCTGCATCACGGCTCTCCCCGGTGAGCCTGAGATCCTGTTCTATGAACTCCTGCACCTTTCTGCGTTCATTGTCACTCACTGCTCCATCAGCCTTGGCAAGTTTAGCGAGCATGGAGAACGTCCCGACAAAGAAGACCATCTGAGCCTGATAGAGCTCCTCTCCGGCGAACACCTTCCCTCCTTGATGGATGTAGAATCTGTTCTCTCCGGTGCGCTTCTGGTGGGGTATGTACTCCTGGTCAGCACTTTTATCGATCATATGCCCGAAAGCAGCCCCGGCAACCATGCCAAGGGGGCCTCCGATCACAAGACCGACGGTTCCTCCAATAACTTTACCTATCCATGCCATGTGAGATTCTCCTTGCACATGCTCTACAGCTTGTCAATGAGCATTGAGCACTTGCCTGAAGGAATCGGCAGGGTCTTGGACTTTCGCTCATCAAGGATACTGATGGTGAAGTAGTAGAGCTTCTCCGACTCAAGCCGTATTTCCCATCCGCGGGTATTCTTGCTGCTCAGAATGGTGATAAGGTTCCGCTTGAGCGACAGCTTTTCGATTCCCATGGCTTCCAGAGTTGGCATCACCCAGTCGACTGTTTTCTTCGGCAGACTGATGTTGAACCCCAGAACATGTTCAATCATCATGCTGACCGTTGATATCGCAGCCATGGGTAGAAAGTGCTTTTTAGGAAACCAGGGCATCTCAGGTGACCCGGAAGGAGCGCCCTCCCGTGAAGGAAGGTACGCTTCGTAGATGTCCCCAATATCTTTTCCGTCGGGGTGCAGGGTATCAAGCAGGAAGTAGAGGTGCCGTATCGCACACTCACGGGCAAAATCATATTGACCGTACTTTTCCAGTCCCTTCATCACCATGAATGTAAAAAAAGGAACTACCGAGCCATGGTACCCATTGCCGTTCTCTGAGAACAGCGGTTCGCTTACCGCAACAGTAGGAAACGGGTTCTCCGTACCGAAGGATCCAGGATCCTTAAGATGCGCAATAAGCAGTTCAGCCCGTGCTTCGTTGGGAATCTCCGCAAGTAGGGTCCAATATGCTCCTATGGTCTTCAGCGGAACCTGCTGCTCGTTCTCGTCAAGGTCATAGTAGAACCCGTCTTCCTGATTCCACATGAGGGAATTGATCCGTGTCTTCAACGTAAAATACTGACGCTTGTAGAGAAAGCTCATCTCCTTGTCGTTGAGAATATCTCCTATTAACGACAGGTAGAGCGCATTGACTGCAAGTTGCGCATTGAAGGAAAGTGAATAGGTGACCCGCGGATCTACAGCATTGTACATCATGGTCGCTTCATGGGGAACCACGTAGAGACCGTTCTCAGCCTTGCAGGTAACTTCAAGCCACTTTACATAGCGCTGCAGATAGACCACTATTTCCTTGAGACGTTTCTTGTTGCCGAGCTTGTTGAACAGGTTGTACTCGGCATACGCAAAGAGGGGAGGGTGAATCCCTTCAGGATTTTCTCTGCTCACCACAGGGGATCCGTCCTCAAGGGAGTACTCTCCCCTGATTGCCCCGTCTGGCTCCTGCCGCTGGTACATGAAGTCAATCAACTGGTACGGAGGGAACGACTGGTTGCTGTAGACGAGAAAAAATGTTGCTATAAGTGCATAGTACTGATGGTATGTCTCCTGCTCTTCGTATACTAGGTGGCTGCCGTCAAAGCCGCTTCCTTTGGTTCCCGGTTTCCAGCAGTCCTGAATCCATACCCAGGTACGGTCATACACTTCAACAAAATCCTGATCATAAAAATGTACCGATGGGAGACTCTCCTTCGCCAAACGGCAACTCCTTGTTTTGTATTGAGGAAAATATAAAGACTTTTTCGCCCACTTATCCGCATAATAAAGATACAACATGTACCTTGAGAAGTCAAACATTCTGCGGTAGGAGTTCATCAATTTTTACGTATGTTACTTAGCGATATATGGTGTACAGGTAAGCCTGGTCCGGGGATTCACAAATTAGCATCCCTCTGGTACCCTCACTCCATGAAAAGCGACCTGCTTCCTGTCAGCCGCGATGATATGGATGCCCGCGGCTGGGACCTGTGCGACTACATTGTGGTCACCGGGGACGCCTACATCGACCATCCCTCATT
>SKXS01000112.1 GCA_007128345.1 Spirochaetia bacterium | reverse complement strand
TATTTTGACGATAAGAACGAAGATCTGCTGGTGCTGGAGCACATGCATCGCAACCTGAAGCCTGGAGGCGTGCTGCTTATTGATGTAATGGGCAAGGAACGGCATGCCAGGATTCTTCAGCCCACCACATCAAACGTACTGGAGGACGGCACCAAGCTCATCCAGATCCATGAGATATTCGATGACTGGACCCGTATAAAAAACGAATGGTTACTCATTAAGGAGGGGAAGGCAGCAAGCTTCACCTTTCACCACACCATCTATTCAGGACAGGAGCTCAGGGATCGTATGGAACAGGCAGGATTCATCGACATCAAGCTCTATGGAAGCCTGGACGGAGATCCCTACGGAGCTGATGCTCTTCGCCTGATAGCCGTCGGTAAAAAGGCATGAACACATTTAGAACACATGCAGGCTCACCTGAGCTCCCGCGCTGACCTGCAGATCGAGTACATGCTCCCGCTGATTCTCACGGACAAACCAGCGGTTCACTGCATGCACCTTGCCATAGAGGACAGCGGGCACCCCCCTAAGGTTGAGTTCTCCTGAAACACCGCCTGTAAGCCGGTACTCGACAGTTCCTGAAGGGAATATCTGGTTCAGATGCTCCTTTCCCGTCGGGACCAGCTGGGTCTTTCCCTCAACCAGGAGCCCCTGCTCACCCTGGATACCGAAAAGCACCTCACCATGGATGCTGAAGCGCCTTGGCACTTCATACCCGATCTGCACAGCCGTAAACACGGAATCGGGTCCCCACCTGTATCCGAGAAAACTGGTTCCCCTCACTCCCCCGATGTTCGTCCCCTGCACCAGGTCGAGATTCCAATGGTCTGTCGTATAGTGCTTGGTGTTGATGTCATCATCTTCTCCGATATTCCTGCGCAGGTACAGATAGGTGGAGGTCAGCACAGCTTCAGCGTATCCGGTTATGTAACCGGCACCTGCAGGTTTTGCCAGTTGGATGCCGCCGAGCAAGCCGAAGGCATTAGGGAGGATATCTCCTTCACGGTACTTCTCTACCTCAACTGGCAGCTGGTACTGATCGAGAAAGAACTGGCCGTATGCCAGCAGTCCCGGGGCCAGGATATAGTCGATATCAAAATGGAAGAAATTCTTCAACTCATCATAGTTCATGAAGTTGTGCATCAGCATCACGGGACTGACCAGCCTCAGATCAAGACGGCTGGTGTAGAAGAGCGCACCTTCGGTGACTGCTGCAGAAAGCCTCGGAGAAAGCTGGGCTTCCAGCCTGTGGGCGACAAACAGCCTGAGGTTCTGCTCTGATATATGAAACTCCCTGCTCCTCCCAAGCTTGTCCAGTTCATCGAACTGCATAGTGAGAAAGCGGTAGCTGATCACATCACCGTATGCACGAAATGAGATGAAATCATGGTACGGGGCATGGTCTCCTATGAAGAGATTCCCCGTATTGCCCCGACCCCACGAAAGGGTATCCCTCCCAGCCAGAAAAGTCAGAGAATCAGTTGCCGTACCTGCAAAAGCCTTGTAGGGGAACGCATACTCCACATATTCAGGAGAAAAGACGATATTGCTGCTGAAGCTTCCGAACCCTAGGTTCTGCTCTCCGGGATCAGGGAGCATGTGCTTGACCTCCTTTCTGGCCTCTGCAGAAAAGACGCTGTAGAAACGCTCGCCCAATACTGCTTCAGCTTCCAGATACGCAAAGGGCCTGCGGTATGAGACATCATATCCCCAGTCACGGTAGGTCATCTGTTCATGGCCGTTCACATTCAGGTATATCTCAGGAGTCAGGGAGATCCGGGCCTTGTGGGGATACGGTTTGTTCCAGAGGTGCAGTGCATCAGTTGAGGCCTCGTACAGACTCCTTCCCTGCTGAGTGAGCGCCCTATGGTCAATCCGCTCCAGGTGCATGGCAAGTTCGTAGCCGCTCCATGGAGATGCAGAAGAAGGCGGTACTATCCCTGCGGCTATGGAAAGCAGTTCGATATGCCTGTAGAGTTCATCATCCGCACTGTAGATACGGGACAGCGGGCTTGCAGCAGCCTGGAGGGCAACAGCCGCTATGCATGCGATAACCAGCACTTTTTTCATGCGCATCTCCAATCGACCGTCATGAGGACAATCCGGGCAGCTATGAATGTACACTTTACCAGATGTATTGCCCTAAGGCCAGGGGGCACCGTATGAAAGGGTAATGCAGCCTGCCGGTATCAGGAGCTCCTTTCCCCCTGTGCAGCAATCCGCACTTGCAGAAAGTAAATGCAGGATGATACAGTCATGTGTGTCAGTATGTATGTATAATAGTTCAGATCGAGTTCCTGCGTTCATCATACCGCAGTATCGTCAGGCATGTTCTTCACATGGGGCAGTTGCTATCCTGATGTACTACTCAACAGGTGTGTCATCATAGTTGATTACGAAAGTCACGATAGGGATGCACCATAATCTCATCGTTGATCCTCATTGCTTAATCCAGTAAAACAAACGTAGCACGGAGACTCAGCTCCTCCAGGACAGGAATACCGCGCGAAAGCATAAGGCTGGTAAGGATCCAGCATATTCAGGCAGGACACCGGTCAGCGGTACGCATCATGCATTGTCTTGAGCGTATCCTCCAGCATATGGGGCAGCTTGCTGTATGCTGATTCATTGAGCCGTGCATAGACTTCCTTATGTGTGTTGTCAGGGAAAAACACATCTTGCTCGTGCACCATTGCACTGACAGCTTCCTCATAATCCTGGTACAAGCCGGTTGCAACAGCTGCAGATACTGCTGAACCAAGCGCAGCTGCGCCATTGACAACATTGCGCACTGCTCTGATGCCGAATACATCGGCAACGATCTGCATAAACAGCTTGCTGTTGGAGCCTCCACCGCAGACGATGAGCTTTTCAGGAACCATGCCGATCTCCCTGGTCATGGCATCGAAGAAGTTCTTCATCCTCATGGCAATCGCTTCCATGAGTGCCCTGTAGATATGGCCGCGGGTATGCTGCTGGTTAAATCCGATCATCACCCCTTTCTTGAAGAGTTCTTCGGACGGTGCCAGCCAGTCAGGCATAATCATCAGACCATCCGATCCAACGCTCACCAGGGAAGCCTCCTGCTCAAGCAGCTCCTCAGCGGAAAGTCCATATGCTTCGGCTTTACCGGCAAATTCATCTCCGATCAGCTCCTTGAACCAGGATATATGCCACATACCGCCGCGAATTCCGCTGCTTTCATAGAGATACCGATACGGCACTGAAGAAAGATTGGTGAAATAGTTTTCCGCAGCAGGACGGTATTCCATGCCCATCACCATCGATGTGATATAGGTGCCGAGTGACAGCAGCCCGGCACGTAAATCAATTAGCCCTGAGCCCAGAGCTTCAACTGCCTTGTCATTGGCAGTAGATACAACCGGCAGCCCTTGAGGCAGGCCTGTTTCCGCCGCTGCCTCTGCGGTCACATAACCGAGGATTTTACCGGGAAGGTGGATATCAAGCAGTTTTTCCCGGGGAATTCCGCATGCATCGTAACGCTTGGGATCTTCCGACCATGTCCATCGCTCCATATCGGTGGGAAACTGCTGCTGATAGGCATTTGCTATGGTGTCCTTCAGTTCACCTGTCAATCTGAATGTGAGGTACCCTGAAGTGGACCCGGTGTACGCGATTCCCGGTTCATCCTGGAACGGTTCGTAGGCCCGTACATCCATCCAGCTCATCACAGGAGCAGCCAGTAAGCCGTCGGACTTAAGAAAGACACGGCAGCAGCGAATCGCGCATAGTCCCATGCCGAGGATGTCCTCCTTATTCCCTTCGAATGCTTCAAACAATCGCTGCAGCGCTGTCTTGAGGCTATCCCAGAGATCATCATCCGGATGTTCTACCCAGCCGGGCTGACGGGCAATTACAGGACGAAGAGGCTGTACAGCGCTGCATACCACTTCCCCCCTCTGATTGATTATATAGATCTTCGTACTTTGCGAGCCGCTGTCTACCCCAATACAATACTTTTCCTGCATCTTGTAACGCTCCTGTCTGCATGCGCTGAAGGCCGTGCCGATCGTTGATTGTCCTTCATCTCATCGTGTGATAAACCCGCCGTCCACCACCAGAATATGCCCGTTGACAAACTGCGAGGCCCTGCTGGCCAGGAAGACAATGGTTCCCATCAGATCGGCGGGGTCACCCCACCTCCCTTCAGGCGTATGTGCGATGACCCATGCATGTCTTTCGGGATTGCTTCTTGTACGTTCGGTTACTTTTGTTTTGAAATAGCCCGGGGCGATGCCGTTCACCTGTATGTTGTATTGCGCAAGCTCATCACAGAGAGCTTTGGTGAGCCCGGCAAGGCCATGCTTGGTTGCAGCATATGCTACGGATCCCTGTCCGCCAAGGAAGCTGTACAACGAACAGACGTTGATAATCTTGCCGCTCTTTTGCTCCATCATGCGCAAGGCCGCTTTGTGAGAGATCTCAAACGCCGAAGTAAGGTTCACCTGCACCATCGGATTCCATTCATTTCGTGAATACGCATGGAAATCATTATTCAAACCGATGCCGGCGCAGTTGACAAGAATGTCTACTGAACCCAGCGTCCTCTCACACTGTGCAACTATCTGCTCCGGCATATCCGGTTCGGTGAGGTCCGCCTGCACGGAGATCGCCTTGACTCCTTCTGCTTCGACCGATCGGACAAACCCGAGATCATCAGGCATAATGCTTGGCATCATCACGTTTGCCCCTGCTTTTGCCAGTGCAAGGGAAAACGCCTGCCCCAGTCCGGTGTTTCCGCCGGTCACGATCGCGTTCTTTCCTCTCAGAGAGAAAAAATCCATGTTGAATTCCGAGATATTCATTACCTTCCTCCATTGCCGGGAAGATTGCCTCTATACTCCTTCGCTTCAGGGAATCCATTTTCGCTGGAAGCTGTGCGATGTTCCCTGATTTTCTTCAGCAGGCCTTGTATGAACTCCATTCCGTCGCCTATGACGACAATATCTGCGAGGGCGCAGATCGGCGCATACGGATCGGAGTTCACCGAGATGATGCATTCAGCGTTTTTCAGACCTACTGCGTGCTGGATCGACCCTGAGATGCCGATCGCTATATAGAGCTTGGGGCTGACGGTCTTTCCTGACTGGCCTACCTGGATATGCCTCGGAGCCCGACCGCTGTCGACAACCCGTCTACTGGCTGCCGTCATCCCATTGAGCTCCCGGGCAAGATCTTCCAACTGCTCGATGTGGCGCATAACTCCGCCCCCTCCTGCAACCAGCACATCGCTCTCCCGTATGTCCTGTACGGCTTCCTTTCTGCGATGCTCAATCAGGCGGACCCCGGGAGGGGAACTGCAGGACGGATGCACGACATGTATTTCCGTGTCCTTTCGAACGCGTTTTCTGCGGGTAAACGTATTATTCCGCACTGTCATCATCACTGGTCCGTCCCCCTTGGTGATAATCCCGGCGAGCATGCGTCCGCTGAAAGCTGGACGCACAAGCAGAATGTCATTACCCCTATGATGAACCTCCGTCACTTCCGCCACTAGTCCCGCACGGAGCCTGACAGCAGCACGCGGTGCGATCATCCGACCGAACAGAGTTGCAGGAAACAATACTGCATTGAAGCGGTATGATCCGTGCAGCTCATCAATACATGCCGTGATGTTCTGCACATCGTAACTGCTCATCTTCTCAGCGTCAATCACAAGGAGGTGATCTACTATGCCTTCCGCCCGGCTGCAGGCAGAACCGACAGAAAGCCCGTATGCGGTATAGGAATCAGCACCGTACATCTGTTCTGCTGCTTCAAGGAGATCGAGGGATTCCTCGATGGCATCCTGATCTATGTAGATAAGCACCCGCTTCATGGCTGAAGAAATCCTCTCTTTTCCAGGAACTGATATACCTGGTCAATGCTCTCATCGTCAGTACCCACTCTGAGGATCTCTTTTCGTGCATAGGTATGCACTTCAACCCGGAGAACCTGGGTCATCGATCCCGTAAGACCGACGCGGCTGCGCTCCAAGCCAAGGTCCGTATTGGTGACTGTTTTCATCTTGCCGCCTACCTCCTCATTGATGGCATCATACGGGATGTAGGGAAGCCTGTTCCGTGCTGAATAGGCCATGCCCAGGACTGCAGGCAGGTCGATTTCAAATGTGTACAGAGAGTCCTCGCTTTCCACATTCACTGTAGCGGTCTGCTCCTCCAGTGCTATGCGGTCAATGCGGGAGACATCAGAGATGTGCTGGATCCCCAGGAGCTCTGCTACCTGGGCGGGTATATGGGCAGTTCCGCCGTCAAGGGTCTGGGTTCCGCTGAGTATGATATCGTAGGTCTGGTCCATGAGGAATTTTGCAAGCACACCGCTGGTTGCATAGGTATCGCTTCCGGCAAAGAGCGGATCTGATATATGCACAGCGCGGTCAACACCCCTGCGGATCAGGTCTTCCAAATACGGCCTAGCGCCAGGAGGGGCCATGGTGAGCGTTTCTACGGTGCTTCCAGGAAACTGCTGCTTCAGGTCAAACGCTGCAGAAACCGCTGTTTCATCATCAGGATTGATGATCTGGTATCCGCGGTCCCTGAGCAGCACATGGTGCTCATAGTCGTAGGAAAAATTCTCCACGTCCGGCACAGGTTTCACTAAGCAGATAATGTTCATTGCCCCATCCTCGGCCGTTATCGGTAAATACCGAAAACAGCGCTACCGCTGAAACTTTGCGCCCTCTTCCTGGTAGAAGATCGTCCCGAAGTTCATGATCCCGCCGGGATCAAACGCTTCCTTGAGCTTCTCAAGCATGTAGTATGCCGAACCGTGCTCCTCCTTAGTCCACTCATTGCGGTACTTCCCTATGCCGTGGTGATGGCACATCGAACCGCCGGCCTTCAGAGTCTCCTCCACGATGATCCGCTGGATAGGATGGTGATACACCCGCATTTCATCCTCGGGGGAACAGTTTATACGGTAGTTATAGACAAAGTACATGTTCGTGCCGTTGATGTAGCTGTGAGATGAATGTCCCCCCAGAAGAGTCAGATCATGCGCCCGGGGAAATTCACTGCGGATACGCTTCATTACCGTGTTGTACAACACAGGAACAGTTTCCCAGTCTGCAGATACCTCTGTGGTAAACCCATCGTGGCTGTCGTTTTCCTTCATACCCTCAAACTCGTCATCAATATCCTGCTGAGACCAGTTCAGATTGGTAAACCAGGTCTCAATGTATTCGCTGGGAACCTCTTCCACGATGCCGTCACGGAATTGCTCCACCGCTTCCTCTATCCCCGCACCTGTCGCCTCGGCAATACGCTTGTTGCCCTCTGCCATGAACAGCAGCACGCATTTGCCCTTGCAGAAGTGATAAAAATGCTGCCTGGCATCTT
>SKXS01000231.1 GCA_007128345.1 Spirochaetia bacterium | reverse complement strand
GCATGTTCCCGGGCTCCCGATCCTATGATCATGATACGCATGGTCTGTGCTCCTCAGAGAGGTGGATGTAGCCGCCTCCGAGACAGGCTGTGCAGGGGGTATCGATATGGTGGTCACCTTTCCGGGTGACTGCCTCCACCAGGTCTTCAAGGGTCTGATAGAGCAGGATATCGGCACCCAGATAGGAGGCTATCTCGTCATGGGTCATGGAGGCTGCAATCAGGTCATCTGAATTGGGCATGTCCACACCATAGTAGCATGGCTGGAGAACCGGCGGGCATGCTGAAGCAAAATAAATCCTCTTGGCGCCGAACTCCCGAAGCATGAGCACGATTTCCTTGCTGGTAGTGCCCCGCACTATGCTGTCATCGACTATCATAACATCTTTGTTCCGGATCTCTAGTTCCTGGGGTGAGAGTTTATAGCGGACAGACTGCCTGCGCTGTGCCTGGTCAGGCATGATAAAGGTCCTGCCGATGAAGGGGTTCTTGTAGAGACCTTCGGAGTAGTTGACCCCCAGTTCACGAGCCAAAGCCAGCGCCATGGTATTGGAAGTTGCGGGGGCCGGAATGATTACATCAGGACGCACATCGGGATACGTGCGTAGCCAGTGCCTGCCGAGATTTTCGCCCATGCGAAGCCGGGAACGGTATACATTCACATTGTTGAGCATCGCATCAGGACGGGCAAAATACACATACTCAAATATGCATGGGGTGAAGCTCTTTTCGGCAAACTGACGGCTGTTGAAACTGCCGTCGTGGGATATGAAGATTATCTCCCCTGGTTTTACATCCCTGACCCGGGTGTACCCCAGCATATAGAACATCGTGTCCTCTGAGGCGAAGATATGATCTACTGTGCCGTCTGCATTCTCTCGCTTTCCGTAGACCAGAGGCCGGATTCCATGGGGATCCCTGAAAGCCGCCAGTCCGCGGTCCTTGATGATCATAACAGCGGAGACTGCACCCTGCACAAGGGTAAACATCTCTGAAGCTGCTGAACACAATGAATCGAAGAACTGATTATGATGTGTGCTTCCTTCAGGTCCTGAACCCAGGTGCTTCAGCAGCATGTCAGCGAACAGCTGCATGAGCATTTCTGAATCAGAGTATGAGTTCAGGTATCGTTTGCGATTCTCCTGGACTTCGTAGCGCATTGCCGGGTAGTTGACGATATTGCCGTTATGGGCAAAGGCGATGCCGTTGGGAACGCTGGTCCAGAGAGGCTGTGCCTCCTCATTGACCCTGCTGCCGCTGGTGGGGTAGCGGGTGTGTCCTATGCCCATAGTTCCTTTCAGCCGCTCCATATGACGTGCTTCAAAAATGTCCTGCACTAGCCCCAATCCTTTTTTTATATGAAGCTGCTCGTTGCAGGTTATGATGCCTGCGGCATCCTGGCCCCTGTGCTGGAGTTGAATGAGACTATCATAAAGTTCTGCAGCTGCCGGCTGATGTGAATGGATCCCGACAATTCCACACATACTCAAGCACCTGCTGAAGCGAGCTGAATGATACGGGCTGCAGCCAAGGCAGCATTGCCCGGATCAATGACCGTAAGGACCGGTGTGCGGCTCGGCATCTGCAGGGTGGAATGGATGTTCACCATCATATCCGTCTTGTCTGAGAAGGGAGGGCATGCAATGACAGGACGAGAGGAGTTGGCTGCAGTGAAACCGGAAAGAGCGTTTGATCTCCCTGCAATGGTAATGTAGACTACCGGTTCAGCATCGTGGAGCTCAATGATTTCGAGCACCTTCCTGGGTTCTTTGTGAGCTGAAGCGACGTACTGAACATGGCTGATACCCAGCGAATCCAGACTGCCGGTAATATGCTCGGCATGGGGAGTGTCAGATTCAGACCCCATAATCAGTACGACGCGAAACTGTGTTGAAGACACATGTGCACTCATGGCTTACCTCGTTTACTATTATTTTTTATTCCTGCAGCATATTGTGCAGGTTAGCTTCAATACGTTGAGAAGCGGAAAGATGAGCATCAGGAAATTGAAAATCGTTGCCGGTTATATGTTCATAGAGCATAATATACCGGTAGGAGAGTTCAGAAATTAGATCAGCAGGAGCTTCCGGGAGCACCTCGTCATGGTATGGATCACAGTGTTCGACAAACCAGACACGGAGGAATTCCTTGTCAATATGCTCCGGAGCCTTGCCGGACTGCATGCGTTCTTCATAGCTTTCTGCTATCCAGTAGCGACTTGAATCAGGAGTATGAATCTCATCTATAAGCACAATATTCCCGAGACTGTCTGTGCCCATTTCGTACTTGGTATCCACCAGAATAAGCCCGTGCTCCAGAGCCTTCTGCTGGCCGAAAGCGAACAGCTCCAGGGCCTTTGCTGAACAGTACAGCCAGTCCTCCTGGGTCATCCATCCTTCCGAGATTATCTCATCGGGTGCTATGGGGCGATCATGGGCTTCCTTGGTAGTGGGGGTAATTACCGGCTCGTGGAGTTTCTGGTGCTTTACCAGTCCATCGGGAAAGCTGATCCCGCAGTAGGTCCGTTCTCCCTTGGCGTACCTCGTCCAGAGGGCTGTATCCGTTGACCCGGTGATGTACCCGCGGACTACGAACTCGATTGGAAAGGGTCTGCACAATCGGGCCACGGTCACGTTCGGATCGGGGACGGAGGTGACATGGTTCTTGATGATGTGGCTGGTCTGTTCAAACCACCAGGCACTGGTCAGATTAAGCGCCTGTCCCTTGAACGGGACTGATGCCAGGACACGATCAAATGCGCTCTGACGGTCAGTAGTTATAAGCACCATGTTGTCTTTGAGCTGGTAGGTGTCACGTACTTTGCCCTGTTTTTTCCCCGGGAGAGGAAGATGTGTTTCCGTAAGGCAGTTACCGAGCTCCCGCTGAATACGCTGCATGTAGATCTGTTTTTTATCCTTCATATATATACCCCTTGTGAGCATGTGGATTCATAAGAATATGTGTATCAAGTACCTGCTGAATCTGTACCTCAGATATCGATCCGGATTCTGCAGAAAGATCCCAGATTGTGCCTCGCCGAACCGAAGTGATCCCGCTGATGGAGAACCAGCTGGTGAGGGCCTGATGTGCGTGGAGTCCGCAGATATCATCACGTTCACGGACGAGCACAGACCATGATCCGGTCTTATCCGGTGTGCGAATCAGACGTTCCTTGTTTGAATTATAAAGCTCTCCGCATCCATGAACGGCTTCAAGAATTGCCGTTTGTTCATCAGCAGAGATGTCTTGCGAAAAAGTTATTTCCCAGTGCATCCTTCGCGTAACAGTAACGGGGATACCCAGCTGCTGCAGCGTATTCTCTACGCTTACTGCTGCGTTATCGGTTATGATAAGTTCTGTGACTATCTCTTCAGCGTGTGTGTTACGGATGTAGCGCGTTAGTGAGGCAGCATACATACTCTCTTCAATTGATCTGATGGTCAGCGCAGGTGGCAAGGTAATAGGTTCAGCGCTTGCCCTCCTGCCTTCCATATACATACGCATGGAGGTGAACAGTGGGTCACCTGCAGAAGTACGCTCTGGATGCGGCATGACAGCCATTACGTTGCCTGCATAATTTGTCAGGGCGGCTATGTTGTCGACAGACCCGTTGGGATTCACGGGGAACGACGGGTCGATGTCTCCTTGATCATCTGCATAGCGGAATGGAATAAGGTTCAGGTCCCTTACTGCCTGCAGCACATCGTCAGCCAGGATGAAGCGCCCTTCAGTATGAGCTGTTGGAATGCGCAGGACCTCACCTTGGGGAATCGCCATAGTAAATGCGCATAGGCGGCTGTCCATAGCCCCATGCTGCAGTTCGCAGCGCAGGTTGATCCATGCATTGTAAAACCCTGTACCGATAAGCTTTGTTTTGGATACCCGCTTATTAGTGGTTAAGGCTGCTGCGGGAAGCTGCGTCGCAAAACCGGGAACCAGATTTGCCTCTACAAGAATCTGTGCCCCGTTACAGATGCCTAGAACCGGCTTGCCCGCTGAGACTGCTTTTTTTACGGTATCCATGAGTGGATCCAGTGCCGCTATGATTCCTGACCTGCTGCGGTCCTCATATGAAAAACCCCCGGCCAGTATAAATCCGTCGCATGATTCCATACGAGAAGGATCTTCGTTCCATAACAGGGGAACGCTTTCCATTCCTGCCCGCTTCACCGCCATGCTGCTTTCTCGAAAGCAGTTGGTTCCCGGAAACTGGATAATTCCTACTTTCATGACGCTCCGCCTCCGGTGATATCCGATATACGCATCTTTCTGCTTCCTGGGGTCACCTCGCCGATGTACATGCAGGGAGCCGGAAAGTGCCGGGTCATTTCACTGAGAGCATCAGATGCTGATGCTTCCGGGACTACTACGGCAAGACCGATTCCCATATTGAACACACGGTACATCTCAGTAACGGGTATCTCTCCGTGTTTTCTGAGAAAGGTGAAGATGTCAGGTGTCTCCCAGTGATCAGGATGCACAACTGCGTCGGTTCCCGCGGGGAGGATTCTGGGTATGTTCTCGATAAGGCCGCCGCCGGTGATGTGAGCCATTCCTTTGACAGGAACGCCTGCACTAAGGATGGCGCGAATTCCCGTGGTATAGTTGACATGGGGACGGAGGAGCGCTTCGCCGATACTCACTCCTAAAGGGAGTTCGTGTGTCAGACTTATGCTCCGGGAGGAGAGCACCTTTCTGGCAAGAGAGTATCCGTTGGTATGGAGTCCGCTGGAGCCGACACCGATGACGACATCTCCCGGAGCTATGGAGGCTCCATTGATGATCCGGTGTTTCTCGACAACACCGGTAACGACCCCTACTAAGTCATGAGAGCCTGGAAGATAGACGCCGGGCATCTCCGCCGTCTCACCGCCCACAAGAGACACACCGATGCTCCGGCAGGCTTCAGCAATTCCCTGCACGATCTGGACGACTTCTTCAGGTACCAGTGCATCGTTGGCTATATAGTCAAGAAAGGTGAGGGGGGCAGCTCCATGGACTGCGATGTCGTTGCAGCAAGCGCTGACCAGATCGGCTCCAATTTTGGAGAAGTCATTCATTTCTTTGGCTATGAGGGTCTTAGTTCCCACTCCGTCAACAGACTGCACTAAAACAGGATCACGGTAAAGCGAAAGTACATCAGCGAGGCTGTAGAATGAGCCGAAGCTGCCGATACCGCAGAGGACCGCCGGGGTGAATGTTGATGCTGCAGCCTCTCGGATGCGTTCGACAACCTCGTTTCCTGCATCAATGTCTACTCCTGAATCTTTGTAGGTAGTACTCACACCAACCTCCTGAGAAGACCTGTCTTCCAGGTATGCTTTGCTGTTTCCAGATCGATTTTTGCAATTCCTTCTATAATAAGCTGATGGGACGCAGAGGTTGTTCCCAGCATCCTGGGGGAGACCCCATGGGCGCTGCAGATATCGATGAATGCCTCGTGCCGGTCAGCTTGGATTTCCACGATAAATCCGGGAGATTCGTCAAAAAGATATGCCGCATGAGCCATGGCGGATGGAACAGCAACAGTCCATCCGATGTTCCGTTTAAAGGACAGTTCACATAGGGCGACTGCTATACCCCCCTCAGAGATATCATGGCATGAACTGATGCATCCGGCACGGGCCCCCTGCATGACGACCTCCCCACAAGCGCGCAGGGCATCGAAGTCCAATTCAGCAATGGGGGCAAGCGGCACATCTGCCAGCTCAGCGTAGACACTTCCCCCTAAAAGGCCCTGACGCTCCATGAGTAGGAATATCTCATTCCCAGGTGCGCAGAAGGCTGCCTCCAAACGGTCTTGGGCATCATCGAGTATACCAAGGCAGGAAATCATAGGACTTGGCGGGATCGCTTGAGATGCCGATTCATTATATAGAGAAACGTTTCCCGCTATGATCGGTATGCCCAAGGCATCAGATGCGCGGGCAACCCCTCGGCATCCAGCAACAAACTGTCCCATTTGTGAAGAGACCTCCGGGTTGCCGTAGCAGAGGCAGTCGCTCAATGCAGCCGGTCTGGCGCCGGAAGCGACGGTATTTGTATACGATTCGATTACGGCATGCATCGCCCCGGCATAGGGATCTCTTCGGTTGATACGGGGGTTCTGGTCCGTAGTCAGAGTGATGGCCACCTGCCTGATTTCCGGGGGAAACTCATCCCCGTTGAAAGGAGTCATGATTCCGCAGTCGGAATCACCTGCATCCACGACAGTCCTTCCCTGCACCTGCTTGTCGTACCGTTCGTAGAGGGGGGCACGGGAGGCTATATTCTCATGGTCAAGCAGTTCAAGAATTCGCTGGGCAATAGCTTCATCAGCCGGCGGCGTATAGGGAACTGATTGAGGATCCGGCAGATCAAAGTCTCGATGGTAGAGGAAGCCCCTGGTCACTTCTCCGGCTGGTGCATCCACAATAAGCTTTCCCTGGGATGCAACGCGATAGATGGGTTCATCAGTCACTTTCCCAATGACCCGTGCCTGGGCGCCCCGGGACACGGCCGGCAGAGCGTATGTATGGTTGAAATGATCGAGAATTACCTCGGTCAGGTCTGGCGGAGAGGCCCAGATATAGCGTTCCTGGGTTTCAGCACAAAGTGTGACGTGGGGAGGAAGTCCTTCCATAGACGTGTGTACCTGGTCAAGGTCAATACAGGCTCCGCAGCCCCCTGATTCTACAATCTCTACGCTGCCGCAGGCTATACCGCCGGCACCGAGGTCCTTACAGCCTATGCGGTGCAGTTCTCCCATCTGCTGGAGCTTTGCAAAGAGTGCTGTGCTTGCCTGGATGAGATGTCTTCCTAAAAACGCATTGGGTTCCTGCACAGCGCCTTTGTTCTGTTCGCGGGCATCTTCGGACAGCTCAAAGCTGGCAAAGCTGGCGCCTCCGAAACCGCTGCTGTCTGTAGGTTTCCCTACGAGAATCAGATCGTAGCCTGCAGATTCCTGAGGCACATAAGAATGGATGATGCAGTCTTCCCGTACTATTCCAAGAGAGACTACTGTAACCAGGCAGTTGTCCCGGTAGCCGGGATCGAACTGAAGCCCCCCTGCCAGAGAAGGTACGCCTATGGGGTTCCCGTAACCTGCAATACCGGAGACAACTCCTTCATAGAGCCATTTGGTCTTTGGATTTTCCAGGGATCCGAACCGAAGGTCATCAGCCACAGCAATAACTTCAGCTCCCATGCAGCACACATCTCTGACATTTCCCCCTACACCGGTAGCTGCCCCTTCATAGGGGACGATCTGGCTGGGGTGATTGTGGGATTCATGGCTCATCACAATGCAGTAACCGTGTCCGTCATGATCTCTTGCAGCGCGAACGATACCCGCGTCCTCTTTAGCACCGAGGACTACATCAGGTCCATCAGTGGTAAACTGGGATAGGTGCACCCTGCTGCTCTTGTAGGAACAGTGTTCTGATCCTTCGATACCGAAGAGGATGTACTCAGCCAGGGACGGAGGACGTCCGAGTATGGAAAACTGAAGCTGCCTTGCTTCGTCATTAGTGAGCCCGATTCTATGGGTTTCCAGAAAAGATGTAATCTCATCGTCCGACATGGCACGGAGATCATACACGTCATCAGTGAATTCCATGGTTCCTCTCTCGCTGAACAAAAAAACCCCGGATACCCTCCGAGGTCTCAAGCATAGCCTGGAAGCAGCATAGTGCTTCCGGCTGCATATGCAGGTGCTACTGCAACAGTTGATGAAGTACATGCAACAGGCAGGCATACATTCTTCCACATGATTGGTAAGTTATATCGTAAAGCAGGAATTATTGCAACAGGAACCGCCATATTTGTTGCACCCTGTGCGCATGCGGGATTGCTTGTACCCTCTTTCTTTTTTCTCGCGTTCTCATTACAATGTTCGAACTTATACAAATGATCGCATACGAAGCCTCTTTCAGGAGATATGATTCATGGACATTGATGTAAGAAACCTTCACCCGCTGGAAGTCAAGGTGCTGCTTCATATAGGACCAGGTGATGAGATAACCGCGCAGTCGGTGATAGAATCACTGGGATTCAATATAGGGCAGTGCAACCAGGCGTTCAGCTGGCTGGAAGCTAAAGGATTTTTAGCTGAGCACAGCAGGAAAACCAGGACATACTACGAACTGACCGAGCTCGGCTCTTCGTATGCAGAAGCGGGGCTTCCTGCAGAGCGGATATTTACCCTTGTCAGGAATCAGGGCCCCATGACCCTCCCTGAGGCAGCCGGACAGTTAGGTATTTCCAGTAAGGATGCGGGTTCAGCCTACGGACAGCTGGCCAAGATGCGGGTACTCGGCATGGATGATGAAAAGCGGGTAACAGCGTTAAGTGAATCCCTGCCTGATGAGGTGCGTACCGCTCGGGATCTCCTGAACAAAGGCACCGAAGGCCTCATTGAGGAGGCATCTCTAGGCGAGCACGAGCGCTGGATCATGCATGCAATCAGCAAGAAGCGAGGAGCGGCAGCAGCACCCTTCAGGACTCTGGAACGGGACGAAGTGATCTACACGCTCACGGATCTAGGCAAGAAGTTCGTCCAGGAACTAGTCTCCCGTGAAATTACCGGGGACGAGTACGGCGAACTCACCCAGGAGATGCTTGCCAAGGGAACCTGGAAGCACCAGCAGTTCAGATCATATAATGTGCACATTCCCCCCGCCCGGATAATTCCCGGACGAAGGAATCCCTATAATGCCTACCTCACCTGGGTGAAAGACAAACTTGTCTCGCTCGGATTTGAGGAATTTGACGGACCCCTGGTGGAAACTGAGTTCTGGAATGGAGATGCGCTGTTTATGCCTCAGTTCCATAGTGCCCGCGATATCCATGATGTATACTATGTAAAAAATCCGTCCCATGCAGCCTATATAGACCAGCCCTACCTTGATCAAGTCGCTGCAGCACATGAGCACGGATGGACAACCGGCAGCCGCGGATGGGGGTATGCTTTTGATAGAAACTTTACCCGACGGCAAGTGCTAAGAAGTCAGGGCACCGTGCTCTCGGCAAAGACTCTCCCTATAGCGAAGGTGCCGAGCAAGTACTTCGGGATTGTACGCTGTTTCCGTTATGACCAGGTGGATGCTACCCATGGTGCAGATTTCTATCAGACCGAAGGGATTGTACTTGGAGAAAAGGTGAATCTGCGTACCCTCCTCGGACTGCTGAAGATGTTTGCGGAAGAGGTTGCGGGAGCACAGGAAGTCAAATACGTGCCGGGATACTTTCCCTTTACCGAACCGTCCATCGAAGTGCATATCAAACACCCAAAACTCGGATGGTTTGAGCTTGGGGGCAGCGGCATCTTCAGGCCCGAAGTCTCCAAGTCTCTCGGAGTTGATGTTCCGGTTCTCGCCTGGGGCTTGGGAATTGACCGCATGGCGCTCATGCACCTGGGTCTCAACGACCTGAGGGAGCTCTTTACCCCGGATATTGAACGAGTCAGACTGAGGAGGGGAAAGTAAATGCCTAAAATTGAAGTAGTAGCGGAAAATCTGTACCGGACTCTTGGAAAACGCTTAACTGATAGTGAACTTGAATCGCTGCTCACCGCGGCAAAGGCTGAACTTGACGGGAAGGACGAGGAAGCCGGCATCCTGAAGATAGAACTCAATGATACCAACCGGCCGGACCTCTGGTCCACCGCAGGCCTGGTTCGCCAGCTCTCCGGATACTTAGGGCGCGATGTACGCTGCTATGATTTCTTTTCCACCAGCGAGGAGGTCTTTGAAACTGGTGAGCGGGTAGTTACCGTTGATCCGGACCTGCTGGATACCAGGCCCTATATCGTGGCCTTCGCAGTCTCTGGAAAGGCGGTGGATGAGCCGACCCTTATGGATCTCATCCAGACACAGGAGAAGCTCTGTTGGAACTACGGCAGGAAACGCAGTGCCATAGCCATGGGCGTCTACCGGAGCGATCTCATAACCTATCCCGTGCGGTACGTAGCCGCAGATCCTCTGAAAACCTCCTTCATTCCCCTCCAGTCGGACCGGGAACTCAATCTCGTTGAGGTCCTGGATCAAACGCCAAAAGGTCAGGAATTCGGCCACATAGTCAGGGATTTCACGAAGTATCCCTTCATCACCGATGATAACGGCAAAGTGCTGAGCTTTCCCCCGATAATTAACAGTGCGGAAGTTGGAGCGGTGCAGGTTGGGGACAATCGACTCTTTATCGAGCTAACCGGGACCGAGCTCAAGGCGCTCATCCACACCGCTTCTATCGTTGCGTGCGATCTAGCAGATGACGGGTTCACCATTGAGCCGGTGAAAATTATCTATCCGTATGATACCGAGTTCGGCAGGGAGCTGGTAATTCCGTACTACTTCCAAAGCCCCGCAGCGGTCTCCATGAAGGATGTCTGCAAGCTCCTGGGGGCTGCTTTGTCCCCGGATGAAGCCTTAGCCGCATTGAGGCGGATGGGGGTGTTCGGGCTGCATGACAGCGGAAGCATCTATGTGACTGTCCCAGAATACCGCAATGATTTCCTCCATCCCGTGGACATTATTGAGGACATCATGATCGGCCACGGAATGGATCGATTTGAGCCGGAGATGCCTGATTTTTTTACCCCTGGCAGGCTGACTGCTGAAGAGGAGTTTTCACGAAAGGCCAAGGAAATCATGATAGGGATGGGGTACCAGGAAATGATGTACAACTACCTTGGGTCAGCCAGGGACTTCATCCATCGTATGATGGTCTCCTCAGAAGGGTTCATCCAAGTCGAGAATCCCATGAGCGAGAACTACGAGTACGTGAGAAAATCAATTATTCCCTCACTGCTCCAGTCAGAGGCCGTTTCCAGCAATGCGGTCTATCCCCACCGAATCTTTGAGATAGGAAAGGCAGCATATGCCGACGGAAGCGAGCCATCAGGCACATCAACGAAGAACTATCTTGCGTTCCTGCAGGCAGAGCGGGGGAGCGGATTCAACCAGATTGCCAGCCAGATTTCAGGTCTCCTGTATTACCTTTCCAGGGAGTATAGCCTCAAGGATGTCCAAGATTCTAGGTTTATCCCCGGGAGGGCTGCCGAAGTGATCTGTGCAGGAAAGACTGCAGGCATCTTCGGGGAGGTACACCCGCAGGTGCTTGAAAACTGGGGTATTCAAATGCCCTGTTCAGTCTGTGAGATAGATCTGGACCTGCTGCTGTAGCAGCGTCTTATGAGTTCAAAAACGCAAGCACTTCCCGGGCGTGACCGTCAGCCTTCACTGCAGGGTACACTGCAGCAACTATTCCCTCTTCATCAATTACATAGGTTGACCGCTGGACACCCATGTAGGTTTTTCCATACATACGCTTCTCCTGGATAGCGCCGTATGCATCAATGACTTGTTTTTCAGGGTCTGCCAGCAGGTAGAATGGGAGACCGTACTTCGTCTTGAACTTTTTATGGCTCGATACCGAATCGGGACTAATCCCGATCACCACGGCTCCCGCCGCAAGCATTTCGTCATACATGTCCCTGAACTGGCAGGCTTCCGTCGTGCATCCCGGTGTGTTGTCCTTGGGGTAGAAATAGAGCACTACCCGTTTTCCTCTGAACTGAGAAAGCGACACCTCCGTCCCCTCTTGGGTTAGGAGTGAGAAATCTGGCGCGGGCATTCCTTGTACTATCATATATAACTCCTCACTGGGTGATGGGATAAATATACGCATGTCAGTATTAATGGGCAAATGGAATCAGTAGCGGTTGCGGTGCACCTTGTCCCATCTGAGATCCTCAGTCCGATACCCTTCGGGGGATTCATCAGGATATCCCACTGCAATGATGGATTCTACGGATCGTGAATCAGGTATGGAGAGGACACTGCGCACGTACGATTCAGACGAACGCCCGTCGGAGGCCTCACGAAGCCGAATCTGGATCCAGCAAGCCCCAAGGTCGAGGTCATGCGCCGCAAGGAGGATGTTCGATGATGCAATAGCGGTATCCTCAATCCAGACGTCACTCTCTGAAGGTATGCCGAGCACTACTAAAGCCAGCGGTGCTCTGCTGAGAAAGCTGGATCCGTGCTTCTTTGCCCGGGAAAGGGCGTCCAGAAGCTCAGGTTCATCAACAGCGATAAGTTCCCATGGACGGATAGCTCGTGAGGATGCGGATGCCAGTCCTGCCGTTAAAAGGGCTTTAACTGAAGCTTCAGCAACGGGAATACTTTTGTATGAGCGTATGCTCCGTCTTGAAGTGAGCATATCCACCAGCATAATCTTTCTCCTAGAAGTTGAACAGCGAGTTCAGCTTTTTTCTCGCATCTGCTTGTTTCTTCTGTTCATCATCCCCATGCCAGGGTCCCGGCGAGGGTGAAAACAAGTCACAGGAATTTGCCCGCTCCTTATCGTATACCGGTTCTGCAATGGGTTCTCTGCAGTCATGCTTAGCCCCAGACAGGTAGAATTCACAGTTTCTGCATATCTTAAGCGGCTTTTCACACATAGTGCAGAGAGTAGAACGATATACCTTTTCTCCGTACGGGAGTTCAGTCCCGCAGTAGTAGCAGTGCGCCATAGATACATTGTACGGCGAAACTGCAGGAAACTCAAGAACTTCGGAACATCCGTAGGGCTTCAAATCAATCAAGCAGAGAAACCTGCAGTAGATGTGAATGACATTCCCAGACAGGCACGAATATGTTCCTGCATGCAGACCATGCGTGTGAGTGACGGGATCATCCCTGAAGCACCGGCGTACGCGCTCTTCTAAACCCTGCTGAATGCGAGCAACTGTGCTGTATGGGCCATCTCTCCCTCACTGTAGCGCTCCTTGCGAAACAGGGGAGATTTCCCGTCCCCGGAGAACCGCGGAATCACATGGATATGCAGGTGGGGCACTTCCTGTCCAGACGGTGGACGATTGTTGATAAGCACATTGTACCCGTCAGCGCCGAGCTGCTCTTCAAGCTGTGCAGCGGTACGCTTGACAACAGCCATGAGGTGCGCAAGTTCTTCATCGGGACAGTCACCAATGGTCTCGTACTCATTCCGGGAAATTACCAGGGCATGTCCCTTGTTCACCGGTGCAATATCAAGGATAACCATGCACTGGTCATCTTCGTAGAGCATTTCAGCTGGTATTTGCTTATTAAGAATCCTTGTAAACAATGTTGCCACGGCTAACCCTCCTGTTGAAGACTAGCATACCTGAGAGTCTTTGGGGAGTAAAGGGGGGCTCTGCCATGGCTAATTTCCAGACACAAGTTGGCAGGGGGGGTATTGAAAAAAAATCCATAGTATTTTACAATTCCAACGATTGCAGGTTTCGCCCGCCGTTGTAACGAACCAAGGATACACGAACACAATCACACCAAGCAATTGGAAACGCGGAGTTCAAAAGATATGACAGATATCAAGTACATGAGAAACATCGGCATCAGTGCTCACATTGATTCAGGTAAGACAACCCTGTCTGAGCGGATGCTCTTTTATACAAAACGGATCCACGCTATTCATGAGGTACGTGGAAAAGACGGAGTAGGCGCTACCATGGATTCCATGGAACTTGAACGCGAGCGTGGCATCACCATCGCATCAGCGGCTACCAACGTCAACTGGAAGGGGTATGCGATCAACATCATCGATACTCCCGGCCACGTTGACTTCACCATAGAGGTGGAGCGTTCGCTGCGGGTCCTTGACGGGGCTGTACTGGTGCTCTGCTCTGTAGGCGGAGTCCAGTCCCAGTCCATTACCGTTGACCGCCAGATGAAGCGCTACAATGTGCCGAGGATCGCATTTATCAATAAGTGTGACCGGGTAGGTGCAAACCCCTACAAGGTGAGGGATCAGCTGCGTACCAAGCTCGGACACAATGCTGTACTTATGCAGATGCCCATCGGTCTTGAGGACAAGCTCAACGGAGTGGTGGACCTGGTTACCATGCAGGCTGTGTATTTTGACGGACTTTCTGGGGATGAGATACGCACGGAGGTAGTGCCGGCTGATCTGAGCAGTGATGCGGAACGCATGCGAGAAGAGATGCTTGATGCTATATCCATGTTCTCGGATGAGCTGATGGAAGCGGTGCTGGATGGGAATGTTACGGAACAGCTCATCCATGACGCGGTACGGAAGGGGACTCTGTCGCTGGAGCTTACCCCAGTATTCCTCGGCTCTGCATACAAGAATAAAGGAATCCAGCCTCTCATGGATGCTGCGGTAGCCTACCTGCCCCATCCCGGACAGGTGCGTAATGTAGCACTAGATCTGGATCATGATGAGCAGGAGGTGGTGCTTCTTCCTGATGAACATAAACCGACGGTCGCCCTGGCCTTTAAGCTAGAGGAGGGTCAGTACGGCCAGCTCACGTATATCAGGATATACCAGGGACGCATTCGCAAAGGGGATGAGCTCTACAATGTCAGATCGAGAAAGAAGTTCAAGATCGGCCGTCTCATCAGGATGCATGCGGATTCCATGGAAGATATAACTGAAGCGGGGCCAGGCGACATCGCAGCGCTCTTTGCTGTGGACTGTGCGTCCGGGGATACCTTCGTATCAGGGAACCTGAATTATTCCATGACCAGTATGTACGTTCCCAATCCGGTAATCAGCCTTGCCATCAAGGCGAAGGACAGGCAGGCATCACATAATATCGCGAAGGCCCTCAACAGGTTTACCAAGGAGGATCCGACCTTCAAGACCTTTGTAGATCCGGAATCCAATGAGACGATCATCCAGGGCATGGGCGAACTGCACCTCGAGGTCTATGTTGAGCGCATGAAGCGTGAATACAAGGCGGAAGTGGAGGTGGGAAGACCTCAGGTAGCCTACCGGGAAACTATCAGTATGCCATCGGAATTCAACTATACCCACAAGAAGCAGACCGGCGGTTCCGGACAGTATGCCAGGGTGGCCGGGTTTATGGAGCCCTTCGAGGGAGAGGAAGGTGAGGTCTATCACTTCGTCAACCAGATCAAGGGAGGCATGATTCCTACAGAATACATACCCTCCTGCGACAAGGGGTTCAGAGCAGCCATGGAAAAAGGCACCCTGATCGGCTCGCCTATAGTGGGCATCCAGGTTACCATCAATGACGGGCAGTACCATCCGGTGGACTCATCCGACATGGCCTTTCAGTCAGCGGCAATCGGCGCGTTCCGTGACGCATACAAACGGGCTGAACCGATAATCATGGAACCGATCATGAAGGTCACCGTTGAGGGTCCGACTGAATTCCAGGGAAGCGTATTCGCATCAATCAATCAGAGGCGGGGGGTCATCATCAGTGCAGTAGAAGAAGGGATGTTCTGCATCATTGATGCAGAAGTGCCCCTGAGCGAGATGTTCGGATATTCGACAACTCTCCGCTCCCTTACCCAGGGTAAAGCGGAGTTCACTATGGAGTTCCTTAAGTTCGGCAAGGTGCCCAAGCAGATTAGTGAAGAGCTTATTGCCGCTTATGAGGAAAAGAGGCGAGCTGAGGCTGGAAAGTAATGCCCTTGCCGTGCACGCATGCTATACTGAAAATAGAGAACAGAATTCGGAGGGTAGAATCCAATGGTGAAAGAAGAGCTGATTAAGCGGAGCCCGCTGCGTGTCTTTGAGCAGTCCCTGCAGGGCGGAATGCTGGGAAAGGGAAACCTCGGCATACTTACCTCCCGTAAGGGAGTGGGAAAGACCGCCTGTCTTGTGCATATAGCCACAGACAAGTTGTTTCGAGGCGAGCACGTGATCCATGTATCCTTTTCTGCGAACGTGAACCGCGTCATAGCCTGGTATACGGATATTTTCGATGAGATTGCCCGGAAACGCTCCCTTGAACACGTTTCCGAGGTTCGGGACGAAACTGTCAAGCATCGGGTGATCATGAATTTTAATCAGCAGCACATAACTATCAACCAGATAATTTCCAGCCTGAGGGCACTGATCGTTGACGGGGGATTTCATGCCGACGCCATTATGTTCGACGGGTATCGTCTGACCATGGCACCGATAGATGACATCCAAGAGATCAGGGAATTCGCCCGCACCATGAATGTTGAAGTCTGGTTCAGCGTTTCCGCACTTGATGACGATGTTCCCTACGACACCTACGGAGTTTCTGATCCTGTTAGAGAACTCACGCCGTATGTAGACCTGCTTATCGGTCTAACCTATGCAGATGACCATGTTGAACTCACCGTTGTGAAGGATCGGGACAATACGGAACCTAAACGTATGCACTTGAAACTTGACCCGAAGACCCTGCTGATTGTAGAGGAATCTGAGCCCATAGAACCATAACAAAAGCCGGGTATGTAAGGTTATTTGCAGCTAAAGATAGATGCTCTGATCGTCATCTTCCAGCAGTACAACAGCGTAAGCTTCAATCGCCTCGCCGCTTCCTACCGGGGGAACCCCTTCAGCGGTTTTTGCCTTCACGGACACCTGGTCTATGGCAAGGCAGAGCAAGTCGGCGATGCGCTCCCTGATTTTCAGTATGTACGGTCCCAGACGGGGGGTTTCGAGAATAACCGTCGCGTCAATGTTGACGATACCGTATCCTCTTGACTGCACGAGGTCATACACCCGTGTAAGCAGGTCAGTGCTGTCGGCATTCTTCCATTCAGGAACTCCTGGTGGAAAGTGCGTGCCGATGTCATCAAGGCATGCGGCACCAAGCAATGCATCCATAATTGCATGGAGCAGCACGTCACCGTCTGAGTGGCCGTCTTCACCGAGGTGATGCGGGATAACTGTTCCGCCTAGTACAAGCAGACGTTCTGTTATGAGCATGTGGCGGTCCCATCCGTGGCCTATTCTCATACTACGGTGTCTCCTTCCGCCTGTTCCAAGTCACTCGGATAGGTGACTTTCCGATTGGCGATATCTCCTGCTACCGTGTAGACTTCACCGATGTAATCAGTATAGAGCTCTGTGTCGTCCACATAGCACTTGCCGTTCCCTGCGGCTCTGCGATGGGCTTCAAGGATCTCGGAAAAGAGGAATCCCTGAGGAGTCTGGATGCTGGCCGTAGTGCTCCGATCCAAGTGACCTGTGATTCGGGAGTCTTCACCTATCTGCTTGACCGCATCAGGCAAGGGAATAACCGGAGCAGCTGCTCCTCTGGATACAGTTGATTCTAATACACGGAGGATCACTTCAGCAGGTATCCAAGGTCTCGCACCGTCATGGATGAGCACATATCGTGGAGGATCAGGGAGTTCGTTCAGGTATGCAAGACCGCAGCATACAGAGTCCTGACGGGTCTGCCCGCCGGAAACGAAGTGAACGCTGGCATGTACAGAAGCAAGCGCTTCTTCAGTCTCAGAACGCAGCCCCGGCGTGTACACTACCACAAACGTTGATGCAGCACGGCTTTCCAGGCAAGCACCCAGGGTCCTCGCAAGAAGGGGAGTGCCTCCAAGCAGGAGGAACTCCTTCTTTACCGGCAATCCGCCGCCCGCAGACAAGGCAAATCTTGAACTCGTGCCGGCCGCAGTGATGAGGAATGCGGTATGATTGCGTAGGGCAGATGGTGTCACTAGGCCTCTAACTTGCTGAATATGACTGCTTCTATCTCGCTTTTCGGCTTGTGCAGTGCATAGGAGATTTCATCTATGAGAATTCTTAAGGCATTGTCATAGAGCTTTCGTTCCTGTACAGGGAGTTCCTTGATCTTGCTCCTATGGTAGAGGGACTGAACCACCGTAGCAATGGATGTGATGGTTCCCTCCTTGAGCAGTTCAAGGTTCATTGTGTACCTGACTTTCCAATCCACCGTAACTGGTTCATAGATGCTCGTAATGCTTTCCAGAGCTTCAGCAGCCTGGTCCTGGCTGACGATGGAACGGATACCAATTTCCTCGGCATTATTCACAGGAATCATGACGGTCATGTCATTAATTTCCAGGAATATGATGTAGTAGAGAATTTCCTTGCCTTTGAAGGTTTTCTTTTTGATGTCCTTGATGACCCCTACACCCTGCAGGGGGTATACTACATGTTCGCCTATTTGATGATTCGTGTTAGGGATGTCCATATGCGTCTATTATAGCCAAAAAAGCGGCTCTAGTCAAAGGGACAATTATTCCCTATACTTTCTCCATGTCCATCACGAGAAAAGCAGGAATCCTGCTGCATCCTACGGCACTCCCAGGTCCCTGCGGTTTAGGCACATTGGGGACGGAGGTGTACGCATTTATTGACTATCTGTCTCTTATGGGAGCGTCCCTCTGGCAGGTGCTGCCGCTCACACCAACGGGGTTTGGTGATTCTCCCTACGCAGCTCGGTCGGTATTTGCCGGAAACGAACTGCTTATCAGCATGGAAATGCTAGCTGGAGAAGGGTTGGTGCAACCAGAAGAACTGAAGCGTATCCCTGCCTTTCCCCGCAATCGGGTTGACTTTGAAGCAGTTCGATCGTGGAAGATGCCTCTGCTTATGAAAAGCGCTGACCTGTTTCTCTCAGGGGGGCCTGATCAGGGATACCTGGATTTTTGCGAATCAAACAGATTCTGGCTGGAAGACTACGCGCTCTTTATGACCCTCACGGAATACTACAACGGCAGTCCCTGCTGGTATGATTGCTGGGATGCATCACACCGGAATCATGACGCAAAAGAGCTTTCCCGTTTCCAGGCTAGCAGAGAACAGGAAGTATCACGCTGGAAGGTTCTGCAGTACCTTTTTTTTACACAATGGATGGGGGTGAAGAACTATGCGCACAAAAAAGGTATTGAAATAATTGCAGATGTGCCGATCTTTGTATCCGCTGACAGCGCAGACGCATGGGCCTGCCGAGATCTCTTCAAGACTGCGCCTGATGGAACATTTTCTGCTCAATCCGGTGTACCCCCTGATGCTTTCAGTGCCACTGGACAGCTATGGGGAACGCCCGTCTATGACTGGAAACACAAACGAAGTGAGCTCTTTTCCTGGTGGATTAAGAGAATTGGCCATACTCTCAAATCGGCTGATCGAGTCCGATTGGATCATTTCCGCGGTTTTGAATCCTACTGGGAAATTGCAGCAGGTGAACAGACTGCAATTTCGGGCAAGTGGGTCAAAGTACCGGGGAAGCAGCTTTTCAAAGAGATGCGTGCTTCCATCGGTAATCCGTCGATCATTGCGGAGGATCTCGGTGTGATAACTCCTGAAGTGGAACACCTGAGGGACTCCTTTCAGTTTCCCGGCATGAAGATACTTCAGTTCGGGTTTGAGTGCAGGGAAGACGGTTCACTCAATGCAGATAACCCGTATCTTCCCCATGCGTATCACCAACGCTGTGTCGCGTATACAGGCACCCATGACAACCATACCTCCGCGGGATGGTATGCCTCCATTGACGAGCTGCTCAGGGACAAGGTGCGCCGCTATCTGGCAAGACCTGATGAAGACATCGTTTGGTCACTCATAAGAGCAGTTATGTCATCAACGGCGAATGACGTAATCATCCTCTTTCAGGACCTCTTCAGCCTGGGAGATGAAACACGGTTCAATACCCCCTCTACTGTAGGCACGCACAACTGGTCCTGGCGGGCAATACCGGATCTCTTCGAAAATCGGCATATACCCTCCAGGTTCAATGAGATGGTGCAGCTCTACGGGAGAAGTCCTACAGCCTTCGTTCCTCCGACGCAGGAGAACGGTCAATAAAGTAGAGATATTTGATTGGATGAATATCCAGCAAGTTGGGAATCCATCCTCCTACAAGGGCATCCTGGAAGAAGTTGAGTGAGACCCCATGGAAGAGGGGAAGTACAGTTCCCTGGTCCAGGAGATACTGCTCTGCCTTGACGAACTGCTGATACCGCTCCTGGACATCATAAGACTTCAACGCACGTTCCACCATGGAGTCGTAGATGGGGTTGAACTGGCTTCCAAGATTCAGCGAGCTCTCGCTGTGCCACAGGGCAAGAAAGCTGTAGGGATCAAAGAAGTCCCCGATCCAGGACATGAAGGCAAGGTCATACTGGAGTGCGGTATCTCCTGATGCATACTCGCTGTAGGGACGCACATCCACCGACACTTCGATACGCAATTCATTGGACCAGATCTCGGCAATGCTCCGGGTAGTTTGTTCCAGGAGTGATCCCGGATATACAGCAATCTTGAGGGGGGGGAGTCCCCTTCCTTCAGGAAATCCTGCCTGTGCAAGCAGTTGCTGTGCTGTGGCACGGTCCTGTCGGACTGGCCCCTGTGCGCCGTAGTAGGATGCTGTCGGAGGGACAAGCGATGATGCCGGAGCAAAGAAAATCTGGGGATTACGCAGAGCCTCCCACGGAACAAGCAGTGAAAGCGCTGTGCGCACCCGCGGATCAGCATAGGGGCCGCGTACAGCACTGAAGTAGTAGAACCCTGTGGAGTATTCGGGATACCCGGTCAGTAACGACCTGTCGCTGATAAGGGACGGCTGGATATACTGCAGCGACCAGTGCACCAATGCCTGCTCGAAGTCACCTACCAGCGCAAGCGGTGAATCATAGTACCTGAATCGGACCCGTTCAAGAGCCACCGAAGCAGCGTCCCAGTAGTAGGGGTTTCTCACCATGAGGATTTCATCCCCAGATACCGACTCGACGGCAAAAGGTCCGCTGCTGATGAATCCACTGGGGGTCTCAGAGCTGGGGGAAGCCAGGTTGTCGGGATGGACCGCAGAAAAACTGTGGTGGCAGAGAATGCTGAGCAGATAGGGTGCCGGTGCAGTAAATTCAAGCATGAGTGTATAGGTGTCCTCAGCATAAAATCCCAGGGGCTGCTGGTCCCGAGAAGGCCTGCGCGTTCGGTACTCCCGTACTCCCCTGATGATGTCGAGCATGGACGCATACTGGTGGGAGGCTCCCGGTGCAATGAGTGCTCTCCAGCTGTCCACAAACGTGTGGGCCGTTATGGGATCCCCATTGCTAAACCTGCCGTCTCTTCGAAGAAAGATCCTCCAGGTGTAGGGATCCAGATTTTCCACTGAAGCAGCAAGGGCGGGCAGGGGTTCCATCGTTGCCGGATGGTAGGAAAAAAGACCCTCAGACATAGCGCTGAATACCTGAGCCATTTCAATTGACCAGGCTTCGTGGGGGTTGAAGTTCACATACGACTGATCAAGGGCGATGACCAGCTCACGCTGCCTGATGAGCTCCTGCGCGGCCGGACTGAGCGGGAAAACCGGCAGCGACATCAGCATGAAGACGCACACTGCCAAAAGCATTCCACGAATTCTGCACCATTTCATGAATCCATAATACACTATTTGGGAGTACGGGTCACGAGTGCGGGTTGCATGGGGTGGAGGATTCATCTAGAATAAAGCCATGGGCACCAGAAAGATATTGGAAAAGCACTATCTCCACCGGATCAATCCCACTGACAAAGGACACATCATACTGGACTGGGAGAGCGAGGATGCCCATCTTGGACGGTTTTCCATTGTAACAGACACACTGGACCTTTCTGGAATGAGCATCCTTGACGTGGGGTGCGGAGTGGGAGATTTCTTCGATTTCCTGAAGCCCCGCGTTCCGGATATCTCATACACTGGAATAGATATCCTGCCTGAAATGATTCAGGAAGCCAGACGCAGGTACCCGGAAGGGACATTTCTCTCCGGTGATATGATTTCCACTCGTATGTTCGATGACTGCACTTTCGACCTGGTCTTCAGCTCGGGCATATTTAATCTCAATATGGGTTACAATGAGCAGTTCCTTGATAAAGCGTTAGAGGTTTTTTTCTCGATTGCGAAACATTGGGTGGTATTCAATATGCTTGATCCGGATCATCCGGTTCAGAGCGAGACCTACTTCTACCTGGACCCCTCACGCACTGAAGAACTGGTACGCAGGTATACCGATCACATGTGGATTGAGCGTGACTACGTGCCGAAGGATTATACAATCTTTGCACAGAAGCAGACCGTCTCTTGATAGCTTAAAGGCCGGTGAAATACATTTCCATGGTCTGCTCATCATAGCGCCTGCCGACGAGTTCTTCTGAAATACTCCGGCAGCGTGCTGCATCTTCGCATGCCACGCTGCTGATTATTCCTTTTGAGACCGTGACTGCCGCTTCGCACAGGTCCGAAGATCTGCTCAGTCTGAAGGACCGGGTAAATTCAGGCGTTTTACCGAAGATCCATGCCCATCCTTCCAGTTCATTCTGTTGATCCTGCACATCTATATGCTCGGGGGTAAGCGGATGCACTTCAGCAGAGCCGCCGAACCAACGGGGAAATGCCAGAGAAAGATCATCGGAGAGCTTTTTGCAGGAAATATCTGGGGCAAGTTCAGCAAGATTCACCACAGTTGAAGCCCGGGAACGCACTCCCTTCATAGATTCCATGACCCGGTCAGGGGTGAGGCAGCGCCGCAGCTGATCAAGGTCAGCTGAGACGAGGAGAGTCCCATGGTGCAGGACCCGTGAGGCGGTGTATCTGAATGCGTTGCCTGAGAACTTTCTTCCGTCAGCGGTCATGTCGCTTTTTCCGGAGGCATGTGCTGCAATGCCAGAGGTGCTCAGCACAGATAGAATGAAGCTGAGCGTATAATCCTTGCGGTAGGAAGCTCTTGGGCTGATTACACAGTAGTTCAGGTTGCCCAGATCATGGTAGACTGCTCCGCCACCGCTGGGCCTGCGGGCCAGCAGCACGTTCTCACGCTCAAGTGCCCCAATATCACATTCAATCCATGGATTCTGGTACCTGCCGATGATTACCGACGGAACGCTCTGCCAGAGCATGAGAAGCGGCTCCTGCAGAGGCTCTTTGATAAGAAAGTGCTGCTCAGCAGCTAAATTCCACCATGGGTCGGTAACAGGGGATACAAAGATCATGGGATTCTCTACCATGTTTTGCCGTTTCCCTCAAGATATGGTATAACTTGGGTATGAATATTATCCTCTTTGATGAG
>SKXS01000054.1 GCA_007128345.1 Spirochaetia bacterium | reverse complement strand
CCACCAGCCTGAGCTGGCGGTACTTCCAATAAAGAAGGTGAGCAGCGTAGCCCCCATGACGGTGTAGAGGGCGACGGTCCTGCTCCCCCCGAAGGCGACAAGGAATGCGGCAGCTGATACGGCAAAGGCAAGGGAGCGGTGCACCAGACCGATTAAGAGCCAGAAGCGTTTAATGGACCGCAGCCTGCTGTAGCAGATAATGGAGCCCAGGTGGGCGAGGCTTACAATATTGAATGCAGCGATGAAGAACCCTAACTGAGATGCCGATGCCCCCAGGTAGTTCTTGATGAAGACCGTCAGAATCTGCTGGGGAGAAGTGAGCAGGAACCAGACAGCACCGAACCCTCCTCCCACGAGACTGAGACCCATGGAACGGGTTACCTGCTTCTTGGTGATACGTCTTCCTTTTGTATCGAGCACGGAAGTACCTCGCCATGGTGTTTCGTATGGTAAAGCGGATGGTTCTGCCTTATAATCGTATTGTATCCGAAATGATGAGGTGCGTATATCATGAAAAAAGGATTTGTACAGAAAAAGCGTCATCCCCTGGGCTCTCCACCGGGAACACTAATGCATTTAGGCAGACAACGGTCAGGACCTGTCACTATCCGCATCACTTCCTGGGACAAGGAACAGGCGGAGCATCTGCAGGATGCCTGCATAGCCGATGCGGCTCAGCACCTGGAGGATCCCAGAACGAGCTGGATCACTATAACAGGCGTCCATGATCCGTCCCTGGTAAAGGAGGTCGGCGAGGCTGCGGGAATACATCCTCTCTTCCTTGAGGATATCATGAACACGATGATCAGGCCGAAGATAGAAATCCTGGAAGATCAGGTGCTCATCATCATGAAGTCAGCTGCCTATGAACCTGAACTGCGTGAGGTGGTCATGGAGCAGGTGAGCATCATCCTGGGACCTACCTACGTGATCACCTTCCTGGAGCAGCCGACGGATATCTTTGACCCTGTCTTTGTGCGCATCAACTCGTCCAGCTCACAGATCCGGTCACGGGGAGCTGATTTCCTTGCCTATGCGCTGGCGGACGTGCTGGTGGACCGGTTCTACACCGTGCTGGATGCCATGGAAGATGATGCTGAAGCACTGGAGACTGCAATAACCGAGGATCCCCAGCAGCAGCACTCCAGGCTCATCCACCGTATGCGCAGCCAGCTCATTATGCTCAGGAAGACCGTCTGGCCGATCAGGGAGATTCTCAGGAGCATCCAGCACATTGACGAATCGCTTGTCAGGCGGGAATCCCAGATTTTTTATGCCGATGTCTACGATCACGTGATCCAGATCATGGACCATATTGACACGCTTCGGGATGTCATCTCAGGGCTCTCCGATATGTACATGGGAAGCATCAGCAACCGGATGAATGCAGTGATGAAGGTGCTCACCATTATTGCCACGATATTCATCCCCCTCACCTTCATTGCCGGGGTGTACGGCATGAACTTTGAGGTAATGCCGGAGCTCTCATGGAGATGGGGATATGCCGCAGTCCTGGCGGTTATGGCCGTAACGGCAGGCGGCATGGTCATCTTCTTTAAGAGGAAGCGGTGGCTCTAGCTTCCGGAAGGGAGATGATCCCCTTGCCGCTTCTGCCGTCTATGCGTACATCAAAGGGTGAGTCAGCGCGGACATGACGGATATACTCCGAATCGAACAGTGCCGGCATAGAATCAAGGTATGAGACGTTGAACGTGCCTTCGCCCTTGATCGGGTTGATGGTGATGTAGGCGTTGCGCAGGGAGGTGATGTTCTGGAAGAAGTGGCTGCCCTGGCTCGGCTCGACCTGCAGGTTCTGCAGGCCCATCTCAATGATCACCCGGGCATGGGATATCTGGGACCAGGTGATGGGTATCCCCAGCCATGGGTCTGTTGACCCGAGGCGCCCTGCCACAGCCAGGATATATCCGCTCTTGCTTTCTGCAAAGTGATCATTAAGCTTTCCGATGACTGAGGCCATCTCCTGTGTCCTGGATGGATCAAAGCTGTCAGGTTTGACGTATATGATGTCGCACAGGTCGCCGTATATGCCGTTGCCCATGGCCTTTCGCGAGAAGAGCAGGGCCTCCCCGGCAGAGCGCTCGTCAACTGCAATATCCTCGGCTTCCGATCCGGCTACTATGGGACGTATCTGCAGGACAGCAAACTCCGGCGGTTTGGGTCCCTTGTCGAGGTTTCCGGCAAACTCAATTTCTATGGGAACATTCATGATACGTTCCCCCAGAGCCAGCAGATCCTGGATGATCCGGGCTGTCGGAAGCAGATTGTACTTCAGCAGCCCGGCAAAGGTGATTACCTTCTGACCGTCACCGGTAGCGGTATCCCGAACGACGAGGTTCTCGCTGTCGTACGTTGAAGCGATGTATTTCAGGGAGCCGTCCTGCAGACCGTCCTGCACCGGCAGCAGGGCCAGGTTGTCCGGGTCCCCGTCCCTGGGGGCAAACGGTTTGGTCATGTCCAGTGCGTAGAAGGTATGCTGGGTCTCCTTGAGCATGCTCTTCATGTCGGAGAGCTGCATGACCTTCTTCGGGTACTTTGGGGAGAACCGCAGGGTATTGCCTGCAGCATCCACTATGATTTTCCCGAATCCGAAGGCCATGTAGCAGATGCCGTCTTCAGGCTTCTCGTTCTCAATGGGATAGTAGTTTAAAGAACGCGCGACCCCAGAAAAGTTGGGATAGCAGCGGTCTCCATAGACCGCTCCTGTAATCCGCTGGATCACCACGGCCATCTTCTCTTCCTCTATCATATGGTTGGTCGCCTTGAGGTAGTCCTTGCTGGAACGGAAGTAGGTTGAACCGTATACGCACTTGATGGCATTGCTGAGCTCCTCCAGACGCTGGTCAAAGTCTGGATGGTTGTTCGGCAGCATGCAGGTCTGGTAGATTCCCGCGAAGGGCTGGTAATGAGAATCTTCCAGGAGGCTTGAAGAGCGCACTGTTATGGGAGTGGTGAATACCTTGAGGATTGCTTTGAGGTTCTCCTTCAGGTCCTCCGGCAGGGATGCCTTGAGGAAGAGGTCAAGGATCTCGCTGTCGGTGAGATCCTCCATTGCATGGGCAATGAGCTGGTTCTCCTCTATGAAGGTGTCGAACAGCTCCGTGGATATGACGATGGTTCGGGGGATATTGATGTACAGATCGGGATAGTTGTCAGCCAGGGTGCTCTCCTTCAACTGGAGGTCAATGAAGGCGAGTCCACGGCCTTTGCCGCCGAGTGAGCCGGAGCCGATGCGGCTGAAGAAGGAATACTCGTCAAAGTGATCCTTATTGAAATGGGCTATGATCCCCCGTGCCTGCTGGAACCGGAAGCTCTCAATGATCTTAACCAGGTCATTACGAAGCGCCTGCTCGTTCGGGTAATCCTCCATGGTGAGCGGTCTGATCATCTGGGCCAGGGGAAAGAACGCCCGGGCTTTGAGCCATCTGGAGAAGTCGTTTTGCTTTACGTGGTGGATGAACGTATCAGCGGGGAGGTCCGGGATGATGTACTGGAGCTCTCTGAGGCTGCTCACACTGCAGACCTCCTCGCCGGTACGTGGATTCCTGAATACAAAATCACCGAATCCGTAGTTGGCCCTGATGTATTCCCTCAGTTCGATAAGCAGGGTGGTGGAATGCTTATGGATGAACGAGGCGTGGTACTTCCTGGCATCCTCACGATGATCCGACTGGGTAGACTGGAGCAGGATCGGGAGTTCGCTGGTATCCTTCCTGATATGTTCGCAGAGCTTGAGCCCTGCAGTCGGGTCGTTCTCGTCTCCCTTCATATATTCTATGTCGCTGATAATGCCTAGGAGGTTTTCCTTATAGCGTTCGTAGAGGGCAAGCGCCTCTTCATAGCTCCTGGCAAGCAGTATTTTCGGGCGGCAGCGCATCCGCTGGGTCTGGGACCACTCGTTCAGGCCTTCGGTCATAAGTCCTCGTGCCTGCTGGATGAGGGTTGTGTAGATCATGGGCAGGTAGGTTGAGTAGTACCGTATGGAGTCCTCCACGAGGATGATGGTCTGCACCCCGGCAACTCTCACATCGTTGTCAACATTAAGCTTGTCCTCCAGCAGCTTGACGATGGCCAGGAGGATATTGGGGTTGCCCTGCCAGGCGAATATGTAGTTGAGGATTTCCGTCCCGTCCTGCTTGAGGCGCTGTATGGTCTGATAGGTAGCTGCGGGGGTGAGGGTGATTACAGGCTTGTGGGGATGCCGGCTTTTTATCCTGCGGGCAAGTTCTATCACGTCCACGTTGCCTATGTTGACCATGGTGATGACCATATCGAATTCTTTTTCTTCCAGCAGCGTGAGCGCCTCTTCAGCGGTGGGGACCGTGGTGATCTTCGGCGGAGAGGTAAGTCCCAGGGCTACATAGTCCTGGTAGAGAAGTTCCTCAACCCGGCCGTCCTCTTCAAGCATGAACTGGTCATACTTGCTGCATATAAGCAGGATATCCCTGATCCGCTTGGCCATGAGCAGCTGGTAGGGAATCTCCTGCATGTCCTTGATGCTTGCCATGACCGGTACTCTACCATAAATATCCCGGCGCTTCCATAGATCTGCATGATGCCTGGAGTATGCATCAGACTAGTTCCATGGTATATGATCAAAAAATTCATTGTTTCGTTCCATATGGATAAACTATCTAATGCGTAATTGAGCATACATGAAGGATTTTGAAAATTGACATGTATTGGTTTTCACTGTATGCTGAGTGATCATTCCTGAGGAGGTGTGCCCATGTATCAGCTGGATGCGTTCATGGCTGACGTAGAAAGAAAGAACCCCGCACAGCCTGAATTTATACAAGCAGTTCGCGAGGTCGCAGAGACCATCATAGATGTGGTAAATGAGAATCCCGCGTACCTGTACGCAAAGGTAATGGAAAGACTGGCGGAGCCGGACAGGATCTTCATATTCAAGGTTGAATGGGAGGATGACAATGGTGAGGTGCAGGTCAACCGGGGCTACCGGGTCCAGTACAGCAATGTGCTTGGTCCCTACAAGGGAGGAATCAGGTTCCACCCAAGCGTAACTCTGGGGACGCTGAAGTTCCTTGCTTTTGAGCAGACCTTCAAGAACAGTCTCACCACCCTGCCCATGGGCGGCGGAAAGGGAGGAAGCGACTTTAATCCGAAGGGAAAGTCGGACGGCGAGATCAGGCGCTTCTGCCGCTCCTTCATGATGGAGCTCCAGAAGTACATCGGACCTGAGACTGATGTTCCCGCAGGGGACATCGGCGTTGGGGCCCGGGAGATCGGATACATGTACGGTACCTACAAGCGCCTACGGGATGAACACACCGGAGTGCTTACCGGCAAGGGCCGGAACTGGGGCGGTTCGCTCATCAGGCCGGAGGCTACCGGTTTCGGTGCTATGTACTTTGCCGAGGACATGGTGAGAACCCAGGGTGATACCTTTGCGGGAAAAACCATTTCGGTTTCCGGCTTCGGCAATGTTGCCTGGGGCGCGGTGATGAAGGCCACTGAGCTTGGCGCCCGCGTGGTCACCATATCCGGACCGGACGGCTATATACATGATCCGGACGGGGTGAACACCCAGGAGAAGTGGAACTACATGCTGGCCCTCAGGGCATCCAACAACGACATCGTTGAGCCCTACGCTGAGAAGTTCGGTGTAGAGTTTTTTCCCAACCGCAAGCCCTGGGAAGTCAAGGTTGACATGGCCTTTCCCTGCGCCATCCAGAATGAGCTCGACGGGGAGGACGCACAGACTCTAGTTGCCAACGGAGTGCGCTACGTTGTTGAGACTTCCAATATGGGGTGCACAGCAGAAGCTGTCCAGGTCTTTAAAAAGGCCAAGGTGCTCTTTGCGCCGGGAAAAGCGGCAAACGCAGGGGGAGTTGCCGTATCGGGTCTTGAAATGACCCAGAATTCCATGAAGCTCTCATGGCTCAGCGAGGAGGTGGATGAGCGGCTCAAGCAGATCATGAAAGCCATCCATGCTTCATGCGTTGCTTCAGGAAAGACTGAGGACTCATCCTATATTGACTACATCAAGGGAGCGAACATTGCAGGCTTCAAGAAGGTCGCCGATGCCATACTGGACATGGGATACTGATAGATACTGTCTGTGATATGCCAAAGAAACGGCCCCGCTTAGGCGGGGCCGATAGTTTGCTTACAGGCCTAGGGCCACTTGGAATGATACATCAGGTCTTTGGAACGAAGCCAAGGTTTCCAGGCTTTCACTGCTGCTGCTCACCCTCACGCCAACTTCAAGCAGCCTGAGGTCCACATCCAGTCCAGCCCTGGCGACCCAGAGGTTGTTCACCTGCCCCATGCCGAGGGATACCCAGGAGAGGGGAGCGAACGATCCGGTCAAGGTCAGACCGTAGTTCACCAGCATCGGATCCTCGAAGACCATTTCCACGTGGGGGATGAGGTCTATCACGGGAATCAGGGTGAACCGGTAGAATCCTCCCAGCTTGTAGGGAGCCATGATCTCCTTGTCGATCTCACCCTCAATCTTGCTTAACTCAAAGGTGTTCTCGGTTTCCGCAAAGCCGTTGTCGTTATCATCTCCGTTGCCGTTTTCATCGCCGAAGCTGATGCTGCCCAAGGGATCTGTGATGGTCGCCTCCAGCCCGCCGGTGAGCTCAAATGCATAGGCGGGTTTCGCCGGAAGCAGCGGTATGGATGCTGATGCTCCCCACAGTGGGCGTCCCTGCTGCTTAACGTGTACGAAGCCGATATCCAGCTTGGTTCCTGCTCCGGTGAGGATATCCATGGGTGAATCGAAATTCCCGGGATCATCAAGGTCAAAGGCTGAGTAGACGGTTCCAAATGCTTCAGCCTCTGCTTCAAAGATGATGCCGTCTTCGTCGGCTTCCTTGGCCAGAAGCGAGTATGAATAACCAGTTCCTTCGCTGTAGATAAGGGGAACATACTGGCCGAATTTGAGACCGATCTGGTAGTTGCCGTATCGGTATCCGGCATATACTCCTACCTCAGCGAATCCCTTCAGGTTCAGTTCACCTTCTCCGGTGATCTCATCACCTATGGTATTTCCCTCCGCAAGAAAGGTGAAAAATGATTCCGGTATGGAGAATCCCCCATAGAGGTCTGCCGCAGCATATCCTCCTACACCAATTCCAAACAGCTGCGCCATGGCATGCACTTCAAGCGATGTGCCCAGGGAGGTTTCCATCTTGCCCCCGGCCATAGCCTCAGCAAGATCGCCAAGGTCTATCACCAGGGCGGCGTCCTCTTCCTCAGAAAGGAAATCGGTTATTGCAAAGTAACTGTTATATACATTGAGATTCCCGCTCACCCCTGTCTCCCAGGTCCGTGTGGACGAACCCAGAAAAGCGGGATTGAACTGGTGGTTGTCAGCCCCGAATGAAAAGGCAGACAGCGCCACCGGGACAGCCAGCACGAACAGCAGAATAGTCAAACGTTTCATTGTCGTATTCATATGTGTACCCTCCCTCGCT
>SKXS01000177.1 GCA_007128345.1 Spirochaetia bacterium | reverse complement strand
CTCGCGATGGATTTTTGTCGGGTATCCTTTGTGCACCTCGAAGCCCCAGTACGGATAGCGGGCACCCGCGTGTTCCATCCATCGGTCCCTGGCGGTTTTTGCAAGAATGGAAGCTGCCATGATTTCAGGCACCGAAGCGTCTCCCCGCACTACCGCACTGATGTCGGGATGCCGCAGCGGCGGTATATGGGATCCATCCACCAGGACGGGTATGTGCCACTTGCTGCTGCAGGAGAGCGCATGGAACGAACGCTCCATGGCAATCAGCGTTGCCTGATGGATGTTGACCTGGTCAATGGTCCGGTGTGAAGCCCATCCCAGGGCCCAGCAGATTGCCTGCTCTTTGATTACCTGTTCAAGAATCAGTCTTCTGGCGGGGGAACATTTTTTCGAATCCCGCATGAGTTCCCGGGGAAATGAATCGGGGAGCACCACTGCGGCTGCGGTCACCGGGCCTGCAAGAGGCCCCCGTCCCGCTTCGTCTATACCGATGCATGCCATAGGGCAAGTGTACCCTATAGGGTGCAGGTGTGTACATCACTGTATGCTGCATGTTATAGTACGTGCATATGAGGGTGATACCGGCGTGTTTTTAAAGAGCGTTGAACTCTTCGGCTTCAAGTCGTTTGCAGATAAAAGCAAACTGATGTTCTCCGGCGGCATCAGTGCGCTCCTTGGCCCTAACGGCTGCGGCAAAAGCAATATCGTAGACAGCATCAAGTGGGTGCTCGGCGAGCAGTCCTCCAAAACCCTCCGCGCGGGGAAGATGGAGGATGTGATCTTCAACGGCACGGAGATGCGCAAGCAGCTCAATATCGCCGAGGTGTCCCTGGTGATCTCCAACGAAGAGGGATACCTGCCCATGGATGTGTCGGAGATTGCCCTGAAGCGCCGGGTCTACCGATCCGGTGAGAGCGAATACTACATCAACAACGTACCCGTGAAGCTCAAGGATATCAGGGAGCTTTTCTTTGATACCGGCATAGGGAAGTCTGCATATTCAATCCTCGAGCAGGGGAAAATTGACCAAATACTCTCCCACAGGCCTGAGGACCGCAGGTATATCTTTGAGGAAGCGGCAGGTATCACCCGCTACAAGCTCAGGAGCGTTGAAGCGCAGAAGAAGCTTGCCATGACCGATGATAACCTCAAACAGGTCCAGAGCATCTACAAAGAGGTTAAGCGCAGCTACGACACCCTGAAGGTGCAGGCAGATCGTGCCAGGAAGTACCAGGAACTCCAGAAGCATATTTTTGACCTTGAGGTGGATCTGCAGCTTTCCAGACTGAAGGAGCTGCTGACAAAGCGTACCGAGCGGCTCAAGCAGCTTAAAGAGCTTGAGGCCCGTATGAGGGAGCTCAATGAGTCAATCAGCGGCATCCAGAATGAGCTCGAGATCAGCCTGGATTCAGTGAATACCCTCTCGCAGCAGCGTATAGATGTGCAGACGAGACTGCAGCGCATTGATGAGGCGAAGCACAGCAAAAACAGCCAGATCAGTCTGCTCCAGGAACGGATGAAGGACTTCTCCTCCACCAGCAGAGAGGCTCAAAGCCGAGGATCAGCCATCCAGGAACGAATTGAACGTGATTCGGGTGAGATTGAACGCTATAAAGAGCAGCAGCGGGAGCTGAACCGGGATATAGAGACCACCAAAGGGGAAATCGAAGAATTCCGCACCAGCATTCTGGTTGCCGAGGAGCGGATTGAGCGCAATGAGCTGGTGATTGAGGATGAGGAGCGCACCATTACCTCCCTTGAGGCATCCCAGCTTGAACTCCAGAAGCAGCTCCAGGACATCACCGAGGATATCGTTCAGGAGCTTGACAGGCAGCTGAAGGAGTCCGGCTATTCCGCCTCCTTCAGGAAGGAACTGGAGAACCGCCTGATCCGCGTTCTGCAGGGACTGCGGATCCGTGCGGAGGGGAAGAGCTCTCATTTCCGGGACATCACCTCGGCTGTGAAGGCCCTGCCGATACCGAAATCGGAGGAACTCGGCACCATCTTCTCTGATATTTCCGATACGCTCCAGCAGGCGGAGCGCATATTCATTGACTACACCCTCTCTGTCCCCGGGTTCATTGATGATTTTCTTGCACCCGAGGGGATCATCACCAGAAAGCGGGAGATCGACAGTCAGATAGCACGCAATACCCGGAGCATCGCAGGTAAACGGGAGACTATCCAGGAACTGCGGCGCGAGAATGTGCACCTGCGGGAACGGCTGGGTGAATACCGCAAGACCCTGGAGGATCTGCGCGTATCCCTCGCTGACATGAGCAGCCGCATCGGCCAGATTGACCACTCAGTAGCCGATCTGCGCAAGCGGGTATCAGAGCAGGAGGTCATGTACGATGAGGCCCTGCGGGACGTGGAAATAGCTGAAAACAGGGCCAAGGAGACCGCTGACAAGATCACCCAGTATGAGCGAGACCACGGCAAGCTTGAAGCGGAAGAGGAGGCCCTGCGCGGTGAGCTCAAGGAAATCCAGCGTGTGATATCCCAGCAGAACTCCTCAGTGGAGACGCGCAGGGGAACTTTGGACCGCTTCATGGAGGAGCAGTCGGTTTCAGAGAAGAAGGCTGAGCGCCTGGAGGTGGAGATCGAGTCGCTGGAAGCGGATGTCAAGGGTGTCTACGAGCAGTTCGAGGAGATGCACTCCCGGAGCCTCAAGGAGTTTGAATCCAGGATATTCACCGAGCATGGTGAGCGGATGAAGGTCAGGGAGGAGCTGAGGGAGCTGAGAAAGAACGTACGCGATCTCGGCCAGATCAACCATATGGCTGCTCAGGAGTTCGAGGAGGTGCGGGAGCGCTACGAATTCCTGGCTAAACAGATCAGGGACCTCACCCTTGCCAAACAGGATCTTCAGCGGATCACCCGGGAGATCAAGCAGAAATCTGAAGAACTATTCACCGCTTCATACAATCAGATCAAGATGAACTTTCACACCATGTTCCGCAGACTCTTCGGCGGGGGCCGCGGCGAGCTCAGGCTCATGGACCCCAAGAACGTCCTCACCTCAGGTATCGACATCCTCGCACAGCCTCCCGGCAAGAAGCTTGAGCGTATATCACTGCTCTCGGGTGGTGAGCGATCTCTGACTGCAGTAGCGCTGCTGTTTGCCACCTATATGGTCAAGCCGTCGCCCTTCTGCATCCTCGATGAGATCGATGCGGCGCTGGACGATGCGAATGTCGGACGGTTTCTCGGTCTTCTGGAGGAGTTTTCCCGGGATTCACAGTTTATTATCATCACCCACAATAAGAAGACCGTCATCGGGGCTTCGGCGCTCCTGGGGGTAACCATGGAGGAACCCGGTATTTCGAAGGTGGTGACCTACCGTCTCAGCGATGCTCCGAGCATGCCTGCCTCTGCCGCGCTCTCCTAGCAAGCATGTTGACGAGAAACGGCAAATACGGTATAAGTGCATGAGTTGCCATAGGTGCTGAGATGCTTGAAAAAATAAGTGACAAACTAAATGACGTCGTCCGGAAAATATCGGGCAAACACGTGATATCAGAGAAGAATATCCAGGACGCCGTCGAAGAAATAAAAATAGCCCTTCTCGAAGCTGATGTAAACCTCAGAGTAGTGCGGAGGTTTGTGAACCGCACTATTGAGGATGCCCAGGGCGAACAGGTACTCAAGGCGGTCAATCCTGGTCAGCAGTTCGTCAAGATCGTGTATGACCGGATCGTTCAGCTTTTGGGAGATGAGCGCCAGCAGCTGGAACTCAAGGGACCGGACACAGTGTCCGTAATCCTTATGATGGGCCTCCAGGGATCGGGGAAGACCACCACCGCTGCGAAGCTTGCCCGTCTGCTTGCCAGGGAGGGGAGGCGTCCCCTGCTGGCGGCTGCGGACCTGGTGAGGCCTGCGGCGGTGACCCAGCTGGAGGTGCTGGGTGCGCAGGTAGGCGTTCCAGTCTACTCGGAGGATCCGCAGCAGGTGAAGGACCCTGTCCAGGTGGTCAGGGGAGCGCTTTCGCTTGCAAAGAAGCGCCAGTACGATACGGTCATCGTGGATACCACGGGACGGCTGCACCTTGATGAGGTGATGATGCGCCAGATCCGCGATATCTACGAAGCGGCACAGCCGGTGGAAGCCCTCTACGTGGCTGACGCCATGACCGGCCAGAATGCTGTGAACATTGCAAAGGAGTTTAACGAGCAGGTGGGCATCACCGGGGTGATTCTCACCAAGTTCGACTCCGACACCAGGGGCGGAGCGGCTCTCTCAATTCGTACGATCACAGGTAAGCCTGTGAAGTACATCGGTGTGGGAGAGAAGATCGATGACCTTGATCCCTTCTACCCGGACCGTATTGCTTCGCGTATCCTCGGTATGGGGGATGTGGTTTCCCTGGTTGAGAAAGCCCAGGAGACCTATGACCAGAAAGAGGCGGAGCAGCTGCACCGGAAGATCATTTCGGAGTCCTACACATTGCAGGACTACCTTGAGCAGGTGCAGAAGATCACCTCCATGGGATCCCTGTCATCGCTTATAGACATGATTCCGGGAGCCAAGGGGCAGATCAATGAGGATGATCTCGACCAGGATGAGATCAAGCGGGAGCAGGCGATCATCCAGTCCATGACCTTGGGGGAACGGGTGAATCACCGTATTCTCGGTCCGTCCAGAAGAAAGCGGATTGCCCGAGGAAGCGGGACTTCAGTATATGATGTCAACCGTCTCGTTAAGAAGTTTGAACAGATGCGGCTAACGATGAAGAAAGTTGCCAAAAATAAGAAGTACCAAACACAGATGCTCAAGCAGATGGGCATGTAGTTGCTGCGACAGGAGGCAGAGAGTGAGTGTGAAAATCAGATTAAAAAAGTTTGGAACGAAGAAACGGCCATACTACCGGATTGTTGTTATGGATTCCCGGTCTCCCCGGGACGGGAAGGCCCTTGATGAAGTGGGGCTCTATCACCCGATTGAACAGCAGGGAGAGCAGGTGAGGCTTGATGAGGAGAAAATCCGGAATTGGATCAGCAAGGGCGTGCAGCCCACCGTAACGGTTAAGCAGATCCTGAACAAGCACAAGATATATTTTGACGGGAAATGATTGCTGCACATACACACAGGAGCTAACTCGTGGAGAAAGATCTGGTTGAATACATTGCGAAATCTCTCGTGGACGATCCATCCGGCGTAGATGTGAACATGATTGTAGGGGAAAAGTCCACCATACTCGAACTGAAGGTGTCTCCCGATGATATCGGCAAGGTGATAGGCAAGCAGGGGAGGATAGCAAAGGCGATTCGAACGATCCTCAGCGCCTCGGCGACCAAGTCTGGAAAGAGGATCGTATTGGAAATTCTTGACTGATGGGTAAGATAGCCACTGGGATCATTCGTACATCCCACGGTGTCACAGGCTTCTTGAAGGTTTCATCCTTCTCAGGGGAAACAGATCATTTCTACTCCCTGAAGTCTATTGAGCTTCGCCATCAGAATAAGCCTTCGCAGGTCTTTCCAATCGAGCAGGTGAAACCCTACAAAGGCGGCATCCTGATCAAGCTTGCAGGCATTGAATCACCTGAAGTTGCCAAGACCTACAATGGGTGGGAAATCTGGGTTGACCGGCAGGATGCAGCCGCACGGGGTGATGAAGAGTACTACCATGCGGACCTCTGCGGATGTGATCTAATATCAGATGGTGAGATCATAGGACGGGTGGTTGCAGTGGCCCAAGGCACATCCTCTGATTTCCTTGAGGTGGATGTGAACGGAACGGTACGGTGGATTCCGTTTTTGGATGAGTTCATCGGGACGGTCTCCCTGGAGAGCCGAACTATTGAGCTCAGGCACCGCTGGACAGTGGAATGAAGTGTACGGTACTGAGCCTGTTTCCTGAGATCATTGACGGCTACAGCGGCTCTTCCATCATGGCCAAGGCTGTGGAGCAGGGGCTCATTGAGCTTGCGACCGTGCAGATCAGGGACTTTGCCTATGACCGGCACCGCAGCTGCGATGATGCTCCGTATGGGGGCGGCGCGGGCATGGTGCTCAAGGCGGAACCCCTGGGTCGCGCGCTGGATTCGGTGCAGGCAAAGGAGAAGCGTGTTGTGTACGCATCTCCCTCAGGCAAGCAGTTTACCCAGTCCTACGCATGGGAGCTCTCGCGGGAAGAAGAGATTGTTTTTATCTGCGGCCGATACGAAGGCATCGACCAGCGGATCATTGACCTCTATGTCACTGATGAGGTGTGCATAGGGGACTACGTGGTATCTTCAGGAGAAGTAGCCACATTGGTGATTATCGATGCGGTCTACCGCCTCGTGGAGGGGGTTATCACCAGGGAGTCACTGGAGGAGGAGAGCTTCTCCAACGGACTGCTGGAATATCCCCACTACACGAGACCGCAGACGTACCAGGGCCTTGAGGTGCCTGAAATCCTTCGCTCAGGACACCATGCTGACATAGCGAAGTGGCGTATGGCGAAACAGGTGGAAAAAACACGGAAAAATCGTCCTGAACTCCTTGAACAGGTCGACACGCGTGAAAAAATACGTAATATTCTAGGTGAGTTGGATTTTCACTAGATAAGGGGACTGATATGGATGTGATCAAAGCTATAGAAGCTGAACAGATGAAAGACCAGGCGGAGCACTTCCGCATCGGCGATACCGTGCAGGTGCACTTCAAGATTATAGAGGGACAGACTGAACGGGTGCAGGTATTTGAGGGACTGGTCATTGCGTTCCAGAATTCCGGAATCAGCAGGACCTTCGTTGTGCGCAAGATATCCTACGGAGTAGGAGTGGAGCGGGTCTTCCCCCTGCATTCTCCCAGGATAGAAAAGGTCGTTATCGTGCGAAAGGGCCGGGTGCGCCGGGGAAAACTGTACTACATCAGGGACCGGGTCGGCAAGGCTGCGAAGGTGCCGGAGCTTATCCGTAAGAAGACGCAGTAAACCCAGCCAGGTAACGCATGGAAGCCGGCACGTGCAGGTAGTCGGCTGTTTTTTTGTGCTGAGAGTTGCAGTGGGGGAGCTTTTGCAGTATGCTTGGAAGCTGCAGTACTATGGAAAATAATCAAAACTCTGGCAAGCCCAGAGATGGAAGAAAGCGAAGGAGATCGAAGGGGAGGGGACGCAATAACCGGGGAAAGCAGAAACTGCCTTCCCGTCCAGTTGTGCTCTGTTCCATGTGCGAAAAGCCGATAGAGTTCATTGCATCCGCCGTTACCGGTTTCAGTGCAGGGCACGTAGCGCATCTTCAGTGCGTCATAAGGGAACTGGAGCATCGGGAGACCATAATGCCGGGGCAGCGAATCGTCTACATCGGTCAGGGAACATTCGCAGTGGTTGCCCAGCGGCCCAACGCGAAGCAGGGCGTCTTCGACATCATCAAGCGGATCGTCCATGAGAACAGCGACCAGAAGAAGCAGTTCAAGGCTGTCATTGACGGGACCGAAGCTCCTGCGGTTATCCAGCAGCGGGAGGATACCCCATGAT
>SKXS01000194.1 GCA_007128345.1 Spirochaetia bacterium | reverse complement strand
AGCAGGAACGCCCCGTAGGGATAGGCAAGGAACGGCAATATCAACGAAGCGTATGTGTCAACGAGCCCCATATTGCGCATCAGTATGAACAACGGGATGATGGTCACCTGACTCGGGATCATCATGATGCCCAGGTATACGAGGAAAATCCCGTTCTTGAAGGGGAAAAACAGCTTGGCGAACACGTACGCCGCCATGGCGGAGGTGATCACTTGAGCAAGGGCAACTGCACATGAGACATACAGACTGTTCAGGTAGTACCTTCCCAGGGGAGCAAACTGGAACGCCATAGGGTAGTTGTCCCAGTACACCGGGTTAGGAAGGAAGCTTGCCCCATATCCGAAAATTTGAACATCGGATTTGAGTGACGAGATGATCATCCATGCAAAGGGAAAAAGGAATATGAATGCCAGGAACAAAAGGAGTGCGTAGAACGTTGTTGATTTTACTGTCTTAAGTACTTTCATGAGCTACACTTCCTTCATCTTTCCGATCTTAAGCTGTATAAGGGTCAATACCAGCAGGATGAAAAATATGACCCAGGATACTGCGGAGGCAAATCCCATCTGCTGGAATTCAAATCCCCTCTGGTAGAGGTAATACACAATTGTGGTGGTTGACCGGGCAGGTCCTCCTCCGGTCATGGTGAATATCTGGCCAAAAGCCTGAAAGGTGAAGATAGTGTTCGTAATAAGTACAAAGAGCAGTGTGGGGATGATCAGCGGCCATGTTATGTACCGGAACAGCTGCCATGGCCGAGCTCCATCTATGCTCGCCGCCTCGTAATATGAATCGGGAATTGCCTGGAGTCCGGCAAGCAGGATGATCATGTGGTAGCCCGCATTTTTCCAGATGGTCATGATGATGATTGAGGTTAGCGCATAGCGGGAAGAGACCAGCCAGGGAATCGGCTGGAGACCAACCTGCCTCAGCAGCATGTTGAAGAATCCGTTGTTTGAGTCGTACAGCCACAGCCATACAATGGATATTGCGATCGTGGACGTAATGACCGGAAGGAAGTAGGTAGTCCTGAAGAAGCTGGAAAACGCTATCTTCCGGTTGAGCAGTACCGCAAGTCCCAGGGATGCCGCGGCTCCGAAGGGAACAACTCCCGCAGCATATATGAATGTGTTCTTCATGGCATTCCAGAATGCCGGAGTCTGGAACATATCAATGTAGTTACCGAAACCGACAAAGGGCTTTTCCCTGGCCAGGATGGACCATCGGTGGTAGGAGAGATACTGGGAAAAAGCTATCGGGTAGATGATAAATACCCCCACCACAATAATCGAAGGCAGGAGGCATATAATACCCGTCTTGATATCCTCACGTTTGAGAATTGATAGATCTTTCCACTGTTTAACAGGCTGCAATTTTTTCATGAGCTCTCATTTTCCTCGGCTGAATTCTACCAGCTGTCTTGTCTGTTGTCAAACTGGCTGTTTGCTTACATGTTACGTCTTACGTTTTACGTTAGGTCTATAATAGGGGTGGTTGCCACTTATGTCAAGCATAAATCTTGATATTTTACCTATTCCGTGTTGCTCTAGATTTCTCCCATGCTTCGATAAAATTCCGTAATAAAATTGACATGCTCCTCAAGGTGCTTTATAATCCGAGGTACCAAAGATCTGCCGTTTTACGTAATACGGCAGATTTCTTATACTGCCCCAGAGCTCATAAAAAAAGGATACTGCTGTGCACGAACTTCCTTCATTCTGCGATCTCATACAGGCTGTTGCCGCATCACGGGAAGTAAGGGATATCTCCCTTACCCAAGCAGGAAACTCGCTTTTACGTGAACTAGGAGATGAAGAGCTCCTGGTCTTCGTCCTCATAGACGGTCTCGGGAAAACTATCCTCGAGAAGCTTCCTCCCGGCTCATGCTTGCGGAGCATGCACAGGCGGGATATTTTATCAGTGTTTCCTTCAACCACCGCCTGCGCCATGACGAGCCTGGCGACGGGACTATACCCTTCGGATCACGGCATACCCGGGAGATATGCATATGTCGAGGAACGGGACCTCCACACGGATACTCTGGCGTTCCGTGACCGGGAGCACAAGGAACTGCTCTCCCCGGAGACAACCATTGAAGACCTATGGCCGTATCCTCCCCTCATCTCCCGCATGCCCATGCAGTGCATGTCCGTTGTTCCCCAGGTGCTGCACAACTCACCGTTTGACCGCTATCTCGCCGGGACGACGCCGTCAGAAGGGTATACGGGCATTCCCACAGCAGCCCAGATGATCATCGATTCGGTATTTTCTGAAGGAAAGGGGTATTTGTTTTTATATCTGTGGGATCTTGACTCTCTTTGCCATAAAATCGGTCCCCATGAACCTGCGGTGGACCGTATGCTGCAGGTGATCGACCAATCCATGGAGCGCCTGGCTGAATCGCTTGCCGGGCGCGGCAGACTTGTCATTACCGCCGATCACGGACACATGCACATTGCAGACAGCGACCGCTATATATTTACCGACAGCCATCCGGTGATGGAGTTCGCAAAAACCGCTCCCTACGGCGAGCCGCGATCACTCCATTTCCTCGTCAAGCCGGATGCAGAACAGTCATTTGCCGACAGGTTTTATGACAGCTGGGGTGATGTCTTCTCACTCTATACAAAACAAGAGGCTGAAGCTGCCGGACTCTTCGGCGGCAGGTCATTTTCGCTTGCAGCCCAAAAAAGGTTCGGAGATTTTATTGCAGTCTCCCGTGACCGCGGCATACTGCTCTACGACAACGATCGGTTCACCCCATCACGGAACCGGGGTGAGCACGGGGGAAATCTGCCGGAAGAACGGGTTATCCCCCTCCTGGTAAGTTCGTAAATGAAATCACAGGTAAGCCACCGAAGTATTCTGAAGCTGGCTGTTCCGGCATTCCTCTCCCAGGCCTCCTTCACCGTAACCGGCATGATCGACCTCATCATGGTGGGGACCATCTCTCCTGCGGCCATAGCTGCAGTAGGCATGGGAGGCACCATATACTGGAACCTCATCGTCCTCATCGGAGGTCCTGCAATCGCCATGGTGTACCTCTGCTCCCAATCGTACGGTGCCGGAAATATGGAACGGTTTTCTGAACGGGCCCTTGCCGGGCTCATGCTGTGCGGTCTGTCAGGACTGATTTTCGCGTGCTTTCCATTCTCACTTTCCAGGATCTTCTATCATGCATTAGGTGCGGAGGAGGCAGTCATCACCGAAGGGGTACGCTACTTCTCCTTCCGACTCATAGGCTTTCCCCTGCATCTGCTCTATACCGGCCTGGAAAGCGCCATCAAGTCCACAGGGGACACGAAGCGTCCCATGGTGCTCAAGTTTATTGGGCATATATGCAATGTAAGCTGCAACTACGTGCTCATCTTCGGCAGACTCGGCTTCTCACCCATGGGAGTCAGGGGGGCGGGCATCGCCAGCCTCTGCGCCGATGTGCTTACGTTTGCACTCTTTGCCGGAGCCTTCCTGCTCACCCTGAAGCGTGAGCGCATACCCTTCTCCATGCGCCTGAAGCTGACTCCTGCTTTGCTGCTCATACGCGAGGGATTCAAGGTCTCGGTCCAGCAGTTTGCATCGAGTTTCTCCATCCTGGTCTACACCAGCGTGATCGCCCGGCTTGGTGCCGTATCTCTGGCTGCAAACCAGATTGCCGTATCAGTAATATCCATGTCGTTCCTGCCTGCGTTCGGGCTCGGTCAGGCTTCTGAAATCCTCATCGGCCACGCTGTCGGCAGGGGGAGCACTCAAAAAGCCCGTATGTACGGCCTGACTGTTGAACTCTACTGCATTGCCGTCATGGTGGTCTTCGGATTAGTCATCGGCTTGTTTCCCCAGTTCATCGGAGGCCTCTATACCCGAGATCAGCAGGTACTCTCCCTGCTGAGGCCCATGCTGCTGGTTTCCGCTTTCCTTCAGATCTTTGACGGGATCCAAATTGTCTTTGCAGCCTCCCTCAGGGCAGTGGGGGATACGACCTACCTCCTGGTGATTACTGTCATAGGTTCATGGCTGATATTCATCCCGACAGTGCTCCTGGCAGTATTCATACTGCAGGAAGGGGTGGTGCTTGCGTGGGGCATCAGGTATCTGCTTATGGTGTTCTTATCGATCATGTATTTTCAGCGGTTTGTCAGAAAGGACTGGACGTCAGTGCGTGCACGCTAAACGTACTGCTTATTGCGATACATGTGAAATCTGGAGATCCTTGAACTCGCAGCGGTCATAGAAGCTGCAGGTTTTGCATGCCTCGCCGGGACATGACTGGAAGTTGATTACCTTCTCCAGCTGCTCAATATGCCACATGAGCTCAGAAATCAGCGATTCAATGTCCTTTTTGCGGAGAATGGCGGTGCTCAGCTTTTCGCGGTACTGCTTGAGCAGCTCTATACGACGTTTTTCTCCAGTGGCATCCTCTCTCCCGAGGCGAATAATGTCAGATATCTCTTCCAGGGTCAGACCGTACCGCTTGAGCTGCTTGATCCGTTCAAGGTATACAAGATCTTTCTCAGTGAACTCGCGCTGCTCCCCTTCCCTCCGCTGCTGGGCGTGCATAAGCCCCAGGGATTCATAGTACCTGATAGTCCGCACGGTTACCCCGGCACGCTTTGCCAGTTCACCAATTCTAAATGTTTTCACTGTTCTTACCCTTTGCTACGAGCACTGCCCTCCATCATACTTTCCTTAGTGCAACTACTCAAGAGCCTGTCTCCGGTAGGTCACCACGGAATACCCTATCATGGCAATCAGGGTGAGGGCATACGGCAGTGCGAGTATGAAATCCGCAGGGACGTTCATCGCCCCCTGAGCGTAGTTCGACAGCGACTCAGCGAATCCGAAAACCAATGCAGCTATGAAAAGGCCCATAGGCCGTTTATTTCCCAGGAATATTACGACAAGGGCAATCCACCCCTTGCCTGCGGTAATGTTCGGCACAAATGCCCGCAGGCTGAGCGTCAGGATCGCTCCGGCTAAGCCGCAGCAGAAACCTGAAATAAGGAACGCAGCCATGCGGTAGTTTCTCGGGTTTCTCCCAAGGGACACCAGGACCTGGTCATTGATGCCTACCGAGCGGAGCCTGACTCCGAAGGTAGTCTTATACAGTACATACCAGGCAATCACCAGAATAAGCCAGCTGAAATAGACGAAGACGTGGTGACCGGAGATCAGCCTGCCGAGAACCGGCACCTGGCTGATAATCGGAATGGTCACCCTTCCCAGCGATGGAATCTCATGAAAGATGATAACCCCTTTGTTCCGGTAGATCTGAAAAGCGAGCACCACGGTGATGCCCGACGCAAAGAGGTTGGTGGCCAGTCCTGAGATAAAGACATTGGCTTTGAGAAAGAGGGTCACAAATCCCAGCCACCCGGCAAGCACCATGGTGACCAATACACCCAGCGTAAGGCCGAGCAGGAGATTTCCTGTCTGCGAAACCAGGACTACACAGAAGAAGCTGCCCACCAGCATGAGCCCTTCCAGCGCGATATTGAGCATGCCCGACTTTTCCGTAAATAGACCGCCTGTGGCGGCTAGGAGTATTGGGGCCATAACCCCAATACCGTTCTGCAGCAGCGTCAGCACCACATTCATCGCAGGCTCCTTTTCCCCTTGGCCAGAGAATAGATGGTTTCAGCAGTCACCAGAAAAAATATGACAGACTGAACGATAGAGGCAATCTCAAACGTGACGTCAGAATGGAGCATGGCGATGCTCGCGCCGGATTCGATGTAGGCAAAAAAGAGTGCCGCCGGAATAACCGCGAGCGGGTTGAGCCGCGCAATGAGGGCAACCGAAATACCGTTCCAGCCCATACCTGCGGAAAACTCCTTGATACCCATATGATAGGTCCCGAATATGGCCACCGCACCGCCGAACCCATGGAGCGCGCCGCTGAGGAACATAGGCAGTACGATATAGGTGTTCACATTCAGCCCGCCGAATCTGGCAAACTCCCGGTTCTGCCCGCACATGCGCATCTCATAACCGCTTCTCGTCTTATAGATATAGAAATAGACGATGCACACCATGACCAGAGCTATATAGATTCCTGTGCTCAAGTTGGAAGGCAGAAGAATTTTATCAAACCGGAATTCCTGGGCTATCCGCCTGGTAGCCAGAAGGTTGGTCTGGGGGTCCTTGAACGGACCAGTAATGAGGTAGTTCACCACCAGGACCACTGCGTTTGAAAGCAGAAACGAGGAGATGAGTTCGTTGGTCTTCCATTTCATTTTCAGGAATCCTGACAGTCCTGCCATCACCCCGCCGGTTACAGCGGCCGCCGTAAGTGCCGCCACCGTTCCTATGAAAGCTCCCATGGCTGTCAATGCCAGTGCTGTGACGGTCGCAGTAAATGCTCCCGCATATACCTGTCCCTCTCCGCCCAGGTTGAAGTTGCTTGACTTCATGGCAAGGGTGATGCCGAGACCGGTGAACATGAGCGGTATGGCCCGGTTGATCATATTCCCGAAGTAGAAGAGATTCTGGAATACACCGAAAAAGAAGTACCGCAAGGTCATCAGCGGATACTGGCTGAGCAGGAAGACCAGGATGATTATCGAGGCCAGTGACGCGCCGATAACGATGAGCAGTCCCGATGCTCTGAAAAATACCTGCTTAGGTGATATACGCTTGATCAGCTGAAGCAGTGCAGCACCGTTCATCTCTCCCCTCCTTTGGCTCCCGCCATGTGGGCTGAGATATCCCGGTAGAGTTCAGGGTGCGCATCAAGCAGTGATTCCTGCACTTTGAGGCCAAGCATGTACTCGCCAATTTCCTCCTTAGTGCAGGATTCTGTCCTGGAGAGTTCCGCCACGATGGTTCCACGGTAGAGTACGATGATCCTGTCAGCCAGGCTGAGAATCTCATCGAGGTTTGATGATATGAGGATGACTGCTGATCCCCGGTCCCTGAGCTCCATGATTCGGTCATACACATATCTGCTGCTGGCCACGTCCAGGCCCCAGGTAGGTTCCGAGAAAATCATGAAGTCACGGTGCCGTTTTATCTCCCTGGCCAGAATCACCTTCTGTATGTTGCCGCCGGATAAGGTTCCCATGGGCATGCGGGGCGTACCGCTGACTGAATAGGCAGTAAGCAGGCGTTTTGTATGCGCTTCCGCATCTTTCCACTGCATAACACCATACTTCTTGAAAGAGTCTTTATCACTGATGATCATATTTTCCTGAACGCTCGCCCGTACGCTGGAACCCCGCTTAAGACGGTCAGAGGGAACATAGGCAAGCCCCTTATCCCGCAGTTTTGCAGGACTGTTTCGGGTAATATCCTCGCCATTGTACGTGATGGTCCCGGAAGAGACATGGAGCATGCCTCCGAGCACTGCCTCAAGCTCCCCGAGCCCGTTCCCGCCCACTGCAGCAAAACCCAGGACTTCACCGCTGTATGCAGTGAAACTGAGATGGTTCAGCAGCGGCCGTTCCTGGTTCCGCCTGGCTACGGTTACATCAGAAAAAGTGATCACTT
>SKXS01000149.1 GCA_007128345.1 Spirochaetia bacterium | reverse complement strand
TGGATGCCGAAGCTCCATTTCGTATCGGTAATGTCCTGCATGATCCCGGTAATCTGGTCATCCCTGCGGCGGTAGTAGTCCCGTCCGAAGATTCCCGGATAGAGATGTCCCCGGGATACCGACGCATAGGCGCGATAGGAGAGGTCATCCAGTTCCCCCTGGATCCCCGCCATGAGGGAGAGACTGCTCCCCGCGGCATCCGTGCGGAACTGCAGGTTCTCATCCACCACCAGCAGCATCGCCGCCTCAGCAATGAAGTCCATCTGCTCATGCAGCTGGTAGGTCACATCCAGCGACGGAGCTATGAGCACCCTCCGGTACATGTCCAGCGCACTGGACTGGTGTCCATCCGGGGTGAAGGGAGAGTCATAACCCTTGACAAAAGGATAGGCGTAGGTCTCAAAATACCCGAAATCCAGGGCGGCTCCCAGCCCTATCTCAAACTCCGCTGACGGACGGAAGGAGATACGCGTGCCCAGCACTGCCGGATAGGCGAGGTCGTCAATGAACAGCTCATACCCGAGGCGCTGACCCGTCACCTCCAGCACCACCGGCACCCGGCTCAGCAGCGGCTCATCGGTCTGCGGATCAAGCCGGTTGATCAGCATTCCATGGCCCAGCGTATACGGCTGCTGCCTCCCTGCCTCCAGATAGAACGGTTCTCCCGGCCTTCCGATACGCACATGGTCAATGAGGGAGAGCGTATCATAGAGAATATCCATGACCGCCTTGTACCCGCTCACATTCGCCCCGAAATCCCAGGTCAGATTCCCCCGGGGCGCATACCAGCTGTCCACATCCGTCACATCCCCCTGATAGCCCACCTGCAGCTTCAGACCCGCAGCAGCCGCCTCACTGGAGATCGAGGGCTTCAGCGTCGTCACCCCGTAGAGCTCTCCACCCTTCAGATCTGCCAGCACCGCCTGGCTCAGCTCAACCGAGATGCCGGCAGGCACGATCTCGCGTGGAACTCGCTCCACAGGTTCCTCAGCAGGCTCAGGGGGTTCATCGAGGGCTGGAGCCGCAGGGGGCAGCAGCATCTCGGCAGGTTCACTTTCTAACGGGACTGCGGTTATAACGCGGGAAGGATCGGGGCGGGGCTGAGGTGCAGGTGCAGGGACCGGCACCGGCTCTGGTTCCGGAGGAGGAACCGGTTCAGGTTCTTCAATAGGCTCCGGTTCAGGTTCTGGTTCCGGAAGGGGCTCGGGTTCAGGCTCCAGAACAGGTTCAGGTTCCGGCTCGGGATATGCTATTGCCAGAAAGTGCTCAGGTTCAAGGGAATACGCGAGCATGGTCTCCTTCATGCCCAGGACAGCCGGATCAGCATCACTGATGCGGCCGTCACGAAGCGTCTCGATAGTGCTGCCTCCGGACACTGTGTACGAAGTCCTGGTGAGAAGATTCGTCACGTATGCTTCACCGTCGATTACGGTAAAGAAGTCCTCGGCATTGGTCTGCAGGATTACGTCGGTATCGAAAAACTCGTAGGAAGCGAAGGGTGTGGTAATGGTAAGTCTGCTTGATTCATCGCTGCTTGTGCCCCTGATGGTGCCTCTGAGCAGGAATATATCCAGTTCGGAACTGTCAATGTGATCAAGCGCAAATATGCTGCCCCCGGTGACCTTTGCCTTCAGGGTCCCGGCTCCACCGTAGAGCTCTACAGATTCATGTACCGTCTGGATAATCCAGCGCGGCTGTATCTCCAGCGGATCCGGAGGATCCGGGATATACGCGCCGGTTTCATCGTATATGCGTATTCCCGTTATGTCACGGGTGTACAGCTCAACAGCTCCCTGCACATCTGCTGAAAGAGGCAGTGCTGACAGCAGCACAAGCAGTGCTGCTGCTATCCAGTGCAGGAGAGTTCTGTTTCTGTACATACGTCCCAACTCGTGTATTGTATCGCTCCCGGTCCCTTACCAGGGACCGGGATAGATGCGTCGTGCTACTGGAGGAATCCCAGCAGCCTGTCAAGCTGCAGATCACCGGCAATCGAAGTCCTCACGGTTCTTTCCCCAACTTCGTCATAGGTGATGCTGATGCCGATGGTTGTCAGGAATAACTTATAGCGCATATTCCCTTTGACTTCAATGGTGGAATTTATTCCGGGTTCCAAAATCCCGTCAATAAACTTGTCCAGCGACTCAACCTCGCCTGTAAAATGCTTGGTGTAGTATGCGTCGAAGAAGAAAAACGGCATCAGATCTTCGCCGACCTTGAGATAAGCGGTCATAGACGGATTCTCGACCTTTTTAAAACCGTTGGCCACTTCACCTTGGAGCAGGATATCCACTACCAGGTTTTCATCGAAGAGATCAAACCCCGCAGAACCCCGCAGGAAGTACTGGTCATCGCTGTCCAGCCCGTCGGCGGTGTACTTGTCCAGGCGGTTCAGGTCGTAGCGCTTGTCAAAGTAGTAGGGTTTGTACCCGTTTGAAGGAATGGTCAAGTCCAAAGTGTAATTGGCCAGTTCAATAATCTTTCCCCGTATCCCGGTCCGGAAGGCGCGGGAAAGGTCCTCATTGGCGGGGTGCGCCTGGAATGCGGCATCGGCAAACAAATCAAGGGAGAACAGGGCGAACGGGAGCAGCGGGACAAGCATGTCTGCACCAAACATCGATACCGCTTCGGGATCTTCGGTGAACTGCGTGTCCATATAGGCATCAAGCGCTGCGGGGTTGCGGTCGGTGACGTAGGAAGCGCCGACTTGTATACTTCGCACGACGGGGAAGTCAACGAACGCGAAGGGCCGCGAGAAGAGACGTGCGCCCAGGACATCGGTTTCAGCAAGGTTCCCGATCACAGTCTCAAGGCCTACATAGGGGAAGTTGAAAAACCGCCCGTCAAGATCTACCACAAGTCCCGATATCCTCTTCTGGGGAAGCAGCATGGTATTGGCGTATCGGTCCATGAAGACGCCGGTTCCCAGTGTATATTCATCAAGCATGCCGATACGTCCGTAGAGGTTATCTCCCTTGTGGCCGTAGCGGACGTACCTGAAAATGGGAAGGTAGAGTCCTGCAACCCCTCTCAAGTTCTGCACCAGGGATGCATCTTCATCCCAGTCAGGTACCCAGTCTTCTGAAAAGAACTGGAATGCAGGATCTCCGCCGATGCGGAAATTAAAGGTCGTGTCAAGTCCAACTCCCCAGTTGCCGAAGGAGAAATCAGGCTTGACGCTGATTCCTGCCAAATGGATGGTCTCTTCATCTTCTACAAAGCTGGAATAGGAAAAACCCATATTCAGTCCTACATTGCTGTACAAAGCTGTTGTGGATCCGAAAAGCAGTACGCAAAGTATAAGAAAAACCGTACATTTTGTTTTCATGGAACTCAATCCTCCTGATGTGTAGTATATCCCAGTATAAAGTCATTAGGCAAACATCTTTTTAAAAAACTTTATCGTATATATAATAACCATATGATTGTCGCAATGTTACACTGTATCATAGAATTGGAGGGAGTTTCTTCACTGAAGGAGAAGCGCCGGGTGGTAAATTCACTTAAGCAGCGGCTGCGCAGCAAGTTCTACCTCTCAGCTGCGGAAGTGGACCTGCAGAATTCCCTCACCTTTATGGAACTGGGGGTTGCATGCGTAACCAATTCGCGGTCCCACGGAGAAGGGGTAATGCAGAAGGTTATCCTTTTTCTTGAGGATGCTGCTCCGGGAAGGATCCATCATATCCAGACTCACGTTGAGGAATACGGCAGCTGAACTGATGTGCAGAAAAGATATGTTCCCGGGTAAGCTTGTCAATTCGAGAGAGTTCCCTGACAATGGGCTTCAGCTGCGACCGTATGTTTGTCTGGTCATACGGACATACTGCCTTGGCCACCGGCAGGCGGAAGGTCTCCGCCAGGCGGCTCAAGGTATGCTCCCGCACCTCGCTCAGCGGCCTGATTACATGCAGTTTCCCGGAAAAGAACTCCTGGACAGGGAGCATGGTGGAGAAGCTGGCCCGGAAGCACAGATTGATCAGCGATGTCTCAACGAGGTCATCCAGGTGGTGGCCCATGGCAATAAGGGAGATGTCCCGTTTTGCGGCATGGGAAAAGAGAATCCTCCTGCGGTTGCGTGAACAGAGATAGCAGTTGAATATCCCGTTGAATGAATCCGGACGCATGGCGGCATCAACTGAAGTGAAGGGAATCTCCAGGGCACTGAAGTACTGCGTGAGTCCCCTAATTTGCTCACGGTCGAGCGGGTATTCCCTCCAGTTGATGTGCAGCGCTTCCAGTTCATAGGTAACCGGAAGCCATTTCCTGCGGACCGACAGTGCCAGCGCCAGTGCCAGGGAGTCCTTCCCTCCTGATATTCCCAAGAGCACCCGGTCCCCTGACGCTATCATGGAAAACCGGTTTATGGTACGTCCGGCCTGCTTTACGAACCGATGCACCCAGGGAGGCATATGTCCTGCGACAAGCTCGCGCCAGTCAGGCTCCATGGGTTTCCTCCTCAGGAAGACCGATGAGCTCATATATGTGCTCCATGGAAACCTCCTCCCTGGGATCCGTAAATACTCGTACGGTCCTGAGGGATCGCTCCATTGACGAAACTACCTCGGCGGTGAATATATGTGAGGGCAGCGGTTCTCCCGGAGGAGTGCGCAAAGGGATGGAGAGCTTCAGGGTGATGGGTTCGGGGATATCTATGATGACTGATCCGCAGGGAAAGGATTGCTGCATACGCATGCGGTTTTCCAAATCCAGCAGGTTGCGGTGTGCCGGGTGGTCCGGCCGGAAGGGCACCTCCGCAATGCACCGATGAAGCCTGCGGGCACGCACATCAGTGATGAGGTGCGCCGAAGGTATATGGATGTCTTCAGCCAGGTGGAAAAAAGACGGGTCATCAAGCTGATAGAGATCTTCAGGTGAGATTGCCCCCTCCTTGAGTGCCTCGAAGAGCGCCTGCTTCACCATGGCTGTTGCGGAGCGAACAGTCTTATGCCAGTACACATACCGGTACATGAGATACTTTGAGAACAGCAGGTTCTCCAGTGCTCCAAGGCCTGATGATTCAATTCCCGGCAGCCCGTCTTCAGGCACCCAGCAGAGCTTGCTGATGATGTAGTCCACATCCTGGACCCCGTAGGGAACCCCGCAGAAGTAGGCATCACGGTTGAGGTAGTCGAGCTTGTCCGGATCGAGGGGGCCTGAGAGCAGGGAGCGGTAGGTCTGCACCTCCCGGTTCTCTGAACTTCGCGACTCATCTATGATATCTGCCACTATCTCCGGATCAGTCCCGATCTCCTGAGAGATAATATCCCTGAGTTCCCTGCTTGAGGTGATGATTTCCCCTGCCAGGACCTCGTGATCCTTCACAGGCAGCTCCTTGAGTGAATGGGCGTAGGGAAAATGTCCCAGGTCGTGGAGGAGTGAAGCCGTGAGGAATGCCTTGACCCCCTCAAAGGTGCAGGTGGTGAATCCATCCTGCTTCAGCAGGGTGGTGATCACCGCACGGGCGAGATGGTATACACCGATGCTGTGGCTGAGGCGGGTATGGACAGCACCGGGATAGAGCAAATGGGCGGGCCCGAGCTGCCTGATGCCTGAGAGCACCTGCATCTCTGTTGAATGCAGTATCCGCTCGTAGCCCGGCTCCAGATAGATGTGCTTCCACAGAGGGTCCCTGACCGGGGATGATGATGCGAGTTCCAGCCTGCTGATAATTTTCCTGTTTGTGTGTGCCATGACTTCTTCATAGTACCTGCTCGGCGGGAGGGTGTCCAGTATTTGACAAACCCGGCTAAAGGGGATACGCTCATGCAGGAGCATACCATGAAGCAGGGATATCTATGCACGGCACTCTTTCTGCTCACTATTCTGGGATGCGGCATGCTCCATGCATTCCCCCTTGACCTGCTGGGCACTCAGGTGAACTCAGCTCTTGTCATACCTGCCCTCGACCGTGACCTGGGAGCTGTTGCCTCTGCGGAGACATGGGGGAGCAGGGGAGACACAATTCAGCAGTTCTTTGCCGAGGTTCCCGCAGGAGAATGGAGGAGCTTTGTGGAGCCCGCTCTTGCGGGTGTATTCGCTGTGCGGCATCGCCGGCTTCTGGAAAGCCTGGAGGGCATCACGTCAGTTCGTATTGCCGAGTTTGAAGCGGAGGGGGATACCGTCACAGCTGCGGTAAAGCTGTTTATGACGGACTTCAGCACAACAGTGCTTCACCTTTCGCTGCGCCGTAATGTCCTGGCGCCCGCCGGCTGGTACGTGCAGGACCTGTGGGAACCCTGAACATTATCCTCAGTATTGACATCATCCGGATAACCTTGGTATATTGGTCAGCGTTGAATCAGCGGTGGCGTAGCTCAGGTGGTAGAGCAAACGGCTCATATCCGTTTTGTCAGGGGTTCGAATCCCTTCGCCACTAAATGTAGGTTGACCGTTCTGAATACCGGAACGGTCTTCTTTTGGCTTCAGGAGTACCCATTGAGGCAGCAGAGAGAAATTCCGGCTGGTCTATGGGACCGGCAGTACGCAAAATTTTCCCTCTACGGATTCCTCAAGAACCTGAGATTTTTTGATCCCTACCTGATCCTCTTTTTCCTTGAGAAGGATATTACCTTCCTGCAGATCGGTTTTTTGTTTTCCATTAGGGAAGTGACCATCTACATTCTGGAAATCCCCTCCGGCATTATTGCCGATACATGGGGCAGAAAGAAGAGCATGATCGTCTCATTCGTAAGCTATATTATTTCATTTGTGATCTTCACCTTTTCAGGCAGCTACATCCTCTTTGCCGCCGCCATGGTGTTCTTTGCCGGGGGAGAAGCGTTCCGCACGGGAACCCATAAAGCTATGATGTTCGAGTACCTGAGACTTCGTGATATGGATACATACCGGGTGGAGTACTATGGCCGCACCCACGCCTGGGCTCAGCGGGGAGCTGCCCTGTCTGCGCTTATCGCCGGAAGTATCGTATTCTTTTCCGGGAGCTTCCAGACTGTGTTTTTGTTTTCCATCATTCCCTACTGCCTCAACCTCCTGCTTATGGTTTCATACCCCAGGGAACTTGACGGTGCAGGCAGACAGCAGGAAGACATGTCCGTGAAAAGCCGGACATGGGAAATCATGAAGGAGCATGTTTCGGGCTTGGCCAGCATGATTACCGTAAAGCGGACAAGGAGAAGCCTGCTAAACTTCAGTTTCTTCGACGGGGTGTTCAAGGCGGCAAAGGACTACATACAGCCGGTTATCCAGCAGTTTGCCCTGGCGGCCCCGGTCCTGCTGGTCCTGTCAGGAGAGGAGCGCACCGCGGTGATTGCAGCGGTGGTCTATGCGGTGCTCTATCTGATCAGTTCATGGACCTCTGAACGGGCAGGACGGCTTGTCACATGGTACGGTTCCCATGAGCGTGCTTTGAACCGCACCTTTGCGGCATCCTGCGCCGTGGTGCTGCTCACCGGAATATTCCTGGAGGTGTCGCTTGCGGGAATCGCCGTACTCATCTTCATCGGGTACTATGCGCTCCACAGTATACGCAGGCCTGTTGCGGTGGGGTATCTGAGTATGCAGATCAAAAATTCCATGATGGCAACGGGACTTTCCGGCGAGTCGCAGTTCAGGACACTCATTACCGCAGTGCTCGCACCGCTGTTCGGATGGTGCGCGGACTCCTTCGGGATCAGCTGGTCGCTCATCGTATTCTCCATCCTGCTGAGTATCTTTGCCCTTCTTTTCAGGATAGCACCCCAACCGGAGCGTTTTGCAGCTGACTCCTGAAATTTTTCCGGTTCCGGTTCACCGCAGGTCCCGTTACTGCATAATTCATAGTCAATACACTGATCAGGGAGAAGCGTTCCTGTCTCTCCAGCAACGCCCGCAGGATGCTGATGCATGCTAGTCAGCGAAGATGACGCAGTTCTTGCCGGACCACTTGGCCCGGTAGAGGGCTTTATCAGCGCGCTTGGTTATGCTCTCGAGGGTATCCTCGGGACGTCCCATGGTGACGCCGAAGCTTGCGGTTACTGCCTTTTTGATTACAGGGATGTAGAGCTCCTCAAAGGAGATGCGCAGCTTCTCAGCGATGGCGATCAGGTTCTCAGAAGTCTCGCATTGGGCGATGACGAGGAACTCCTCTCCTCCATATCTTGCGGGGATGTCCTGCTGGCGCAGCTGCTGTCTGATAGTGTCGGAGAGCATCTTGAGCACCTGGTCTCCCGCATCATGCCCGAAGGTATCGTTAACGGACTTGAAATCATCAATGTCTAAGAGTATCACACCGAATGACCTGAGCTGCATAAGGGGCTTGCCCCCAAGTAAATCCTCAAGCAGCTCTTCGGCGTGCCTGCGGTTACTTAGGCTAGTAAGGGCATCCTGATGTGCCAGTTTATGGCTTGCCTGGGCCTTCTTGGAATAGGTTCGGGCGATGGAGCTCATTTCAAGATTGAGCTTGGTTACCTGCTCAAGGATCTCCACATCATATTCACGGAAAATATCAAAGATCACGATGATCTGTGATCCGTTGGAGAGCATGTGGCCCCTGAGGGTGTTCCGTTCTCCATGGTGCGTATATGCCGCTGTGATAAGGTCTGCCGTAATAGTAAGCTCATCGTCGCGGAAGAGGGGATCGTGCATGGAGAGGTCAATATCTAAGAAGTGCGTCACCGGCTCACCTTGAGGGTTCTCAGTCAGACCGAGGCGTTTCAGCAGGGCAGGATTGGCATACTTGATCCTGCCTTCTCCGTCAAGGCTGAGCATAGGGACTTGGCTGAATCGGGTGCAGTAGAGCTCAAGCAGATCTAAGGGAAGTTCAGGCATACCGCATCTCCTCCCACCACTCACGCGCCTTGATGATGCATGCAGCGGCGCTGGGTATGAGGGCATCCGCTCCCATTTTCGTTGCACTGTCGGTGGAGTAGGTAAAGGCGTAGCCTCCGAGCATAATGCGCATATTCTGCAGTTCGGCTAGAGCCCTGGACTCCTGAATCATCTTTTGCACAATTGAAAAATTGTTCGCCATGGTCACGGAAATACACAGCAGATCGGGATGCTCCTCCTGCAGAAGCACCAGCAGATCCCGGGAGGGAGTGTTGGCTCCCATAAAAATGACGTCCCAGCCGTCGAGCTCCAGAAAGTCGGCAACAATGCGGGCCCCCACTTCATGATACTCGTTGGCAGAGGAGGTCACCACTACCTTTCCCTTTGTGTGTTCAGAGTTCACAATATCCATATAGAAATAGGTGATGATCCGCATAATGATGGAGGTAGCCAGGTGTTCATGGGCTACGGTGATTCTGTTTGTCTCCCACAGATGTCCCACCTCATACATGGCAGGAACCAGCAGGCGGTCATAGTACTCCTTCATGGACTCGCCATCGGTCACCCGGAGCCTGAGAAATTGGAGAGCCTCAATGTGCCTGCCTGTTATCAGGAGCTGGACAAACTGGTCAACCTCCCGTTTCCTGGCCTCATCCATAACCTCATGAGGCGGGATGACCCGGATCTGACCCTGCGAAATTTCCCGGTACAGTTCTCCGATAACCGATTCCATCCACTCATATACCGGCAGGATTTCACCAGCAGCTTCAGCGGACAGGTGTTCCGCGATTACCTGCTTCCACTGGTCAAGCACTATAGGGAAATACTCCAGGGCAAATCCTCGGGAGGTGTAGCTGTTGATCACCCAGGGGAGGATCTGTTCGAGGAGCGTAAAGTCCCGGAACTTCAGCACATTGACCAGCAGGCTGCCGTGATTCGCATGGTTATCATACATGACTGACAGAGGATTCGGCCCGATCAGGCCGGATTCTTCTACGCGCCGGGTCATCCGCTTATCCACAGCGGAGACAAGGGCATCAACAGATTTCTCATACTCATGCGCTGATGCATCTGAAATCCTATGGATTCTGGAAACCTTTCTCACGGGAACCTCCTTCATCTCTCTGTTCATGGTACATGATGTCGGAGAAATTGTGAACCAATGTATTTGCCCGAAGGGTTCATGAAGCAGCAGAAATCAGTCATTTCTGTTTATCTCTTCAGCCTTCCGCATACCTACGCTGCAGGAACGTTCCGCTTATCTTGATTAAAGACCGAACAATCGGTAGGCTGTAGGGCATGGTAGGCTTTTTTATTAAGAAGGCGTTCTTCGACGGATGGGACAACCTCATAGCGCTCATTATCCTTAACCTGGGGTATGTGGTGCTTCTGGGATTCGGGTATCTCGTGACAACTGCCCTGGAGATTTCGAACGTGCTTGCCCTGATTGTGGTGATCGTCTGGCTGTGCGCTGTTCAGTTCTACAATGGGGTTGTCTCGTTCTTCACCTTCGAGTTCGTCAAGTACAAACGCCCCGGGATCAGGGAGTTCTTCGACTATGCCAGGCAGGTGCTGCCCTACATCCCGCTAATCTGCATCGTAACTGTTGCTGTGGCAATCATTATGTTCCTGGTGCTTCCTTTCTATATGGCTACTCCGGGACTGCTCGGGGCAGTATCAGTGGCCATCATGTTCTGGGTGCTCGTCTTCGCGGTCCTCTCCATGCAGTACTACTACCCTGTAGCAGCCCAGCTCGGGGATCCCCCTTTGAAGGTCCTGAAGAAATCGATGCTCCTCACTCTGGACAACCTTGGGTTCACTTTTTTCCTGTTCATATACACGTGCTTTAACACAGTCATTTCCGTGCTTACAGCGTTTTTGGTGCCGGGAATCGCATCGGTGCTCATGTCGCACCAGGTAGCTCTGCGGCTGCGAATGATGAAATACGATTACATGGAGGAGCATCCTGAAGCGAAGAAACGGGATATTCCCTGGTACGCACTTCTCATCGATGAACGGAAAAAGATCGGTCCCAGGAGTCTCAGAGGCATGATCTTCCCCTGGAAAGAGTAGTACATGGCGCTGGAGATAGAATGCAAGGCGAGATTAGATGCGTACCCGTCTATCAGGGAAGCAATTGAATCCCTTGAGGGGATTACCGAAGGGACTCCCGTAATGAAACGGGATACCTACTATGCCAGACTTGAAGACCGTGACAGTTCGATGCCGCCCAGGAAGGCGGCAAAATTCCGTATCAGGGAGTCGGAGGGCCTCCTGGTGGTCACCTCCAAGGTGAAGCGCATGGAAGCGGGAGTGGAAATCAACCGTGAGCATGAGTTTGCCGTATCTGACAAGGCGAGTTTCAACGCGTTTGCCGCATCTCTGGGATTTTACCCATGGATGGTGAAAGAGAAGCAGGGAATGAGCTGGAAGCTGGGAGGGTTTACCATCGAACTGGTCACAGTTTCCGGTCTCGGTGATTTCATAGAAATTGAAACGCTCCTTGATCATTCCGAGAGCCATAGGTCAGGAGAGGTCAAGCAGCAGCTGCTTGACCTGCTTTCCCGTCTGGGAATTTCCCACGAATGCATTGAACCGCGTTACTATATTGACATGCTCGTCTCTCAGCTGAAGAACCGGTGAATGGTACACTGCCGGTAGGTTTCTCCGGGCCGCACAAGCGGCTGAGGGAACGAAGGATGATGCATGGCGTCCGGCAGTTCCCCTGCTTCGAGACAGAATCCCCTGTGCGGCGGGTCTCCAAAATTATCTGTGTAGAACTGCACCCCCGGTGCATCGGTGAGCACCTCCATCATTCGGCCGCTGGCCGGGTCTTCTGCCCGGGCGGCAAGAACTAGCGTACCTGTCCGATGCCCATGAATCACATAACAGGTGTCATACCCGCCTGAATTACCGACAGCAGATGCATCCCTGCCTATGGGCTTGGATGCGGTGAAGTCATAACAGGTCCCCTGAACCGGGATGAGCGAACCGGAGGGCAGGAGGTTTTCGTCAACCTCCACCACATCTGAAGCGTTGATCATCATGAGGTGGTCGAAGATTGAGCCGGATCCGGAGAGATTCCAGTAGGTATGGTTGGTAAGGCTCACATAGGTCGGATGTGATGCTTCGGCATTGTAGAGGAAGATGAGTTCACCGGAACTGGTGAGGGTTACCGTGAGCGCAATTTCCAGTGAGCCGGGAAATCCCTGGTCGCCGTCGGGCGATGTGCAGGTGCATACCACCGAGACGCGGCCCTCCTGCTTGATGGGGATTGCATCCCAGACAACCTGATGCAGTCCTCCCGGTCCTCCGTGGAGCTGGCAGTGCGGCTGGTTCACTGAGAGTTCGTAGTCCGCCCCGTCTATGCGTATGGTCTTCCCGGCAATACGGTTGGTGTACCTGCCGATGGTAGCCCCGTGATAGGGCATGGATGTTTCAAGCTCACTGAGGTGAGGCGAGCAGTGGGTGATCTCTCCCAGCACGCCGTGCCTGTCCGGGGTGATGCACGAGATAATCCGTGCTCCGTAGGTGATCAGACGCACCGTGATGCCCTGCCCATTGTCCAGGGTGAATGCATCAACTTGTTCTCCCCGGGCGGTGGTGCCGTATAGATGCTGCGTTATGTCCATAGTGCATAGTAGGGGGTTTCACAGTGAAAATCAATCATTATGCTGCGGCGTCCAGCCTCTGTTCCTGTTGTGAAAATCCTGTCCTTCTGATAGGATCAGGCCCATGGAATGGAAAGCAAGTCACATACTGGTGAAAGACCGCGCGCAGGCGCAGCTGCTTGTGCAGCGGTTGAAGCAGGGAGCTTCATTTGAGGCCATGGCACGGGAGTTTTCTACCTGTCCCAGCAAGAACAGGGGAGGGGACCTGGGCTGGTTCGGGCCTGGACAAATGGTCAAGCCCTTTGAGGATGCGGTCAGAAAGCTCGGTGCAGGATCGATCAGTGACGTGGTATCCACGCAGTTCGGCTACCACGTGATCAAGGTGACAGCTAAGCGGTAGGCTCGCAGTACTGCTCCTCCGCCGGTACGATAAAGGATCTCCCGGATGCTGTGCTGATTATTGAGGTGCTGAAACCGTACACCGTTTCGATATGCTCTGCGGTGAGCACCTCCTGCGCAGTGCCTGACTGGACGATCCTCCCACCGTCAAGCAGCAGGACATGGTCGCTGTACTGCATGGCGGCATTGAGGTCGTGGAGCACGCACAGAACGCTCATGCCCTCCTCCCTGATAAGCCGTCTTACCAGGGAGAGCACCGCTATTTGATGCCGCGGATCAAGGTGGCTGGTTGGTTCGTCCAGGGCCAAGACATCAGGCTCCTGCGCGATGGCCCGGGCAATCACCACCCGCTGGAGTTCACCGCCGCTTATTTCGTGAATAAGCTTGTCTTGCAGCTGCCAGGTTTCTGTCTTTTCCAGTGCACTGCGCACCACTTCCCGATCGCGCTCCCCTTCAGCCTGGAAACGCCTTAAGTGGGGATATCTGCCCATCATGACCATTTCATATACGGAAAAGGTGTATCCCGTAGCAGTCTGCTGGGGGACCGATGCTACCATGCGTGCGATCTCACGGGCGGCGCATGTGCGGATATCCTTGGTGTGCAGGTATACGCAGTGCTTCTCAGGCGTCAGATGCTTCATGATGAGGTGCAGCAGCGTAGTCTTGCCTGATCCGTTCGGACCAAGTATGGCGGTAAAGACACCTGATTGAATGTGTGCATTCAGGTTATCTAAAATCTGCTGGTCTCCGTAGGACCAGGAGAGATGGTTGAGGCTCACCACCGGTGGATGTGCAGCTGTTTTTGTGTACCTCATAATACATTCCTCCCTCTGCGCTTGAGCAGATAGATGAAGTAAGGGGCTCCGGCCAGGGCCGTAATGATCCCCACAGGGATTTCCGAGGGCGGCATCAGCGACCGTGCCAACGCGTCGCAGATGGCAACAAAGCAGGCGCCGCACAAGGCAGCGCAGGGAAGCAGGATACGGTGGTTCGGTCCGATGAGCAGCCGCACAATGTGGGGAATGATGAGACCCACAAAGCCGATGGTTCCGCTCACCGCAACCCCTGCAGATGTGGTGACTGTGGCAAGCATAAGCACGATAATGCGCACCGTGTGGATCGGTATTCCCACGGAGCGGGCAGTCTCATCACCCACAGTCAGTGCATTCAGTTCTCTGGTAAAAAGCATCATCCCGATGGTTCCGAGCAGGACCACGGGAATAAGCACCGAGAGCCCCTCCCAGTTTGCAGAAGAGAGGCTGCCCATATTCCAGTAGATCACCGACTCAAGGTTCTCCCGGTTGAAGTAGAGCAGAAGCGACATGACTGAAGAGAGCATAAAGTTCATGGCAATGCCAGCCAGAAGCAGGGTGTTAACTCCGGTGCTTCTCCCTGCCAAAAGGTAAATTGCGAGGGTGGCTCCCACTCCTCCGGCAAAGGCCGCAATTGATGAACCCCAGGTCAGGGAGATGATCGTTGAAAAGCCGGTGATAAGTCCGACAGCCACCCCTAAGGCAGCCCCCGATGATATTCCCAGGATGAAGGGATCAGCCATGGGATTGCGGAACACGGCCTGGAACACGGTACCCGAGACAGCCAGGCCGGCACCGACGAAGAGAGCAGTTAGAATTCTGGGAATCCGCAGCTGCATGATGATGTGCACGTGGGAACTTCTGATTCCCTCCTCAAGCAGTCCCGGGAACACACGGGAGAGCAGAATGGATACGGTATGGCGTATGGAGATGTGCGCTGCTCCCAAGGTTACCGAGATGAGAACCGTGGCGATCAAGAGGAGTATGAGCACCACGAGCATTGCTGCTGCGGGAATGTGCTTCACGGCACATCACCCCCGAATAGTTCCGGATGGAATATACGGGCGAGCTGCAGGGCTCCCTGGGCATTGCGCACGCCCTGCCGGTCGATCATGTTGGTGTCCAAAGCGTAAAGGTCTCCTGCCTGTACAGCCCTGAGGTCGCGGTATACGGGGGAAGAGGCGAACTGCTCCTTCATGCTGAAGAATTTGGAGATCAGGATGATGTCCGGATCTTCTTCCACCAGTTTTTCCACGCTGTAGCTCCATCCTGATATGCCGGCTGCTATATTTTCGCCGCCGGCCAGCTCAATGAGCTGATTGATATAGGTATCACCGCCGGCGGTAAAGTCTCCCCACTCCCCGAATCCCACGACATAATAGACCCGGGGTTTTGGTACATCACTGACGCGTTCACTGATCATGGAGAAGGTCTCTTCCATCTCGCGGATGATGGACTCAGACGCATCTTGAGCGCCGGTAATCCTGCCGACCTCCCTGATGGTGAAGAACACTCCCTCAAAATTCTCATCTGCATACAAGGCGACTACCGGTATGCCTGCCTGCTCAAGGGAGTTGACGACCGCCCTCCCCACATGGGCGGATGAGATGACCAGGTCGGGTTCAAGGTCGATAATCCGTTCAATGCTCGGATCCATGACCCCCCCGACGCTTGCGACGGAGAAGACTGCTTCAGGATAGTCGCAGAAATCGGTTCTTCCAATGAGTGAATCACCGAGTCCCAGTGCAAAGACCATCTCGGTGATGTTCGGCCCCAGCGAGATGATCCGCTGCGGTTGGCGGGGAATAACTACTTCGCGGCCGTAGGAATCGGTAACGAATGCGAAGGGTTCTTCTTGAGCCGGAACTGATACCTCCCGGGCTCCCTGGGCCGCGAGAGGAACCATTGCTGCGATTAGCAGCATGAGAAACCATACACGTACAAGTTTCATTTGCATACCTCAATTTTTTTTGTGGTTCGTACATTACGGGTATGTGAGTATCACACCCAGCCCATACACCGTGGGCTATCTGTCGGGTACGCAGCAGGCAGGTCTCCTGGCTCAGGAGCATATGGTATGCAACCTTCCCGGCAGCCCTAGGCAGGGCTATCCAGTGGTGCAGGCATGGTTTGGGGGACCATGCCGACATACCGTTCTTCCTTTACAGTGGCGGGACCGCACGGGCTTTTCACCCGTTTCCCTTTTCATCGGCATATGCCGAACCTGATGCTCAATAAAAAATGTAGATGATTCTCTCTCCCCTGTCAAGGAGACCTTGACCCGTTTTTTCTATATACCTATGATTCAATTCATGGAACAGATAGAGATCTATACGGACGGTGGATGCTCAGGAAACCCGGGACCTGGGGGATGGGCCTACATAGCCTGCATCAGCAATGAGGTGATCAGGGGTTCGGGAGGTGACGGGGATACCACGAATAACCGTATGGAGCTCCAGGCGGTTATTGAGGCGCTGCGGTTCATCAGCTCACTTTCACTGGAGAGCAATGTTCCCGTGGTGGTCCATACGGACTCTCAGTATGTCCAGCAGGGAATAACTTCCTGGATACGGAAATGGGTGAAGAACAACTGGAAGACCTCTGCAAAACAGCCAGTCAAGAATAAGGAGTACTGGCAGACCCTCAAGGAGCTTGATGATGCCATCAGGCCCAAGTGGGTTTGGGTTCCAGGTCACGCGGGAGTTGCATTGAACGAAGAATGCGACGCCATGGTGCAGGATGAAATTCGCAAACATGACAGGTGAATCCAGCGGTTGTAAACGCTTGACACTTTTTGCAACCTTTGCTATATTCCACCCGTTGCCTAGGGCCGCTAGCTCAGCAGGTAGAGCAACGCCCTTTTAAGGCGTGGGTCAAAGGTTCGAATCCTTTGCGGCTCAAACTGCTCTGCAGTGTATATGTCTCCTTCGTCTAGTGGTTAGGACACCGGGTTTTCATCCCGGCAACAGGGGTTCGACTCCCCTAGGAGATGCTATTATGTGTTCATTCATAGGAATGAATTATTTATTTTACTACCGGAAAACCGGCGTAAATGAAATCTCACACAGCACGGAGAAGGAGTGTCGTATACGTCTTCTTTGGTCAGGCTTGGGCAAAAATCTGAAATTCCTGCTGTGTGCACCCGATGTTCAATTTCCAGTCAGTAACTTCTTGATTCCGAAAAAATTATTTGTACTTCACTGATATAGTGTTTGTTACTCCCTTGAGGACATAATACCGATAATCACCATCGGAATCGCCGGACCAAATAACCTGGGCTCCGTAGAGAGTATCCATGTCCAGTTCCTTATTCGAAGACATACGGAGCCAGAAGTATCCCGGTTCTCCTTCAATTGTTGCCAGCAGACGTTGCTCCAGAGGATGGAATTCAAGATGAATTGGGGTTTCCAGAGTTCGTTGAATTCGATCCACAGCCTGGATTGTTGAAAGCCAGTGTAGCCAGGGGAAATATTCATTGCTCCAGTCCAGCAGATTCAGAAGTTCATGGTACAAGCCATGTGCATGGCTTGAACCGGAACCTCCCCAAGGCAGCCTAAGGGGATTGCGGTACCATGTAGATCTGACATCATAGAGGTCATCAATTACAACATCTTCTGGTGGGATATCATAAATATCGTCGGGATGGAGGAAATGGGACCATACACCGGTTAAAGCCAGCTGTGACAGGGCATGAAGCCGTGTCTGCGGACGATCATAGAAACCGCTGGTCCACCGGGGCAGGGAATAAAAATGAGAATTAACCGGATCAGGACCAAAATCTATTCGTCCGCCTAGTTCAAAGGGTACGGTAATATTTCCTGAAAAAATCCTTATTTCAGGAAAGGCTTGGGAGAGCACTTGGAGTCCGGCGGCATCAATTTTATTATTGGGAGCAACATAAGTCACCGGGAGAGGACCAAGTCCGTCACTCAGCCAACGGTTTCGGGCAGCTTCCACTGATCTTCTCATGGTGCTCACCTTTGCGCCCCCTGCTATCCAATGGTTAGGATCATCCCAGTTTTCCTGGTCGCCAAGCAGGGAACGGTGGTTATATCCATGTAGGGACAGTTCGTGACCAGCAAAACGTAGTTTTACTGCTTCGCTTACCCCGAATAGTTCACCATTCTCCAGGACAGTTCTCTCCCATTCACTGAAACTCCATTCCCCCCCCGACTCAGGAGCAACATGGGTATTGTAGTTGAATGGAATGGCAAACAGGTATTCCATTCCCCGTTGGGAGGCAATATCAAGCAGGTCAGGAATCATTACACTTCGGTAGAATTCATCATCGGCCAATGAGTATTCCTCATATACCGGTTCTAAATAAGCTTGATACACCGGTCTGGGATAATCATCGATATGAAATATTCCTGCATTGGCAATCCTGGCTAACCCTATGGGAAGCACATCCAATATGCTGTGAAGCAGAAGACCCCTATAGGGCGCATATTTGGTAAGATCACTGTTCCAGTAGAACACCCTGCCTTGCCCGAAGGAAAGCCTCCATGCTATTGGAGGTTTAACCCCACGTTGTGTAAGTTTGTGCACTGTCCCTGCATCCGGGTGAAGATTTAGAGCAAAATCAACTTCCATGAATGAGTAACGGGAAGCACTCTCGGGTATTCTTAGTCCTGCCAACCCCGGGATCCAGTGGGAGGTGAATTCTATAGTGCTGGTAGACTCATTTACTGAAGGCCACTCCATGCTGGAGACAGCTTTAAGATGAGCTAAATTCTCAGAGAAACCCCGGCATGCAAAGACAATTCCCATTCCGTCTGTTACACGCTGCTCAATACCTTGTGCTGTCTGGGAGGAAATTTTCCAAACCGTTTCAGTAGCAAAGACCAGTGCTGAATACCGCTCTAAATTCAGCAAGGACAGCTGATCAATGCGGGTATCCTCAAACTGGATACCCCCATAGGTCAATACGTTCTTCACCTGATCCCGAATAGTGACAAATCCGTTGGGGCCATGTCCGAAAGAGGGCGAGTAATCATAGGGATCCCAGACAACTAGGACCGTCATATCTCCGGTAGGCAGCGGCTGGATTGTCTGACTGGAAAAATACCGTTGGCTTTGCTGGATCAGCAAGGGATGCCCCAAAGATTCCTTCCATACAGTATTAGCTGGAGAAGGTTGATCTGTATCAACTCCGGTACGGGTATATATGCTCAACGGTGTATTTTTTTTAGCCCATAGGGTGTAGGACGGTGAATCCAGGTCTGAAGAACTGCTGAGATTTACCTGACTGTATTGCTTCCAGGGTGAATTGTCGAACCGTAATTCCATGAATAGATTCTGAGTAACCATGGAACTTTGGATTTTCGGTATAGTTCCTGAGAGGTTAATCAGCTGTATTGTCTCTGTATGGGTATCTAGAGTTGAAAAGGCTCCTAGGAAAACAACTCTGTCTGGTTCTGATGGAGTATCATTGAAGGTTGTATGGAGGCATATGGCAGCAGCCGTATCGCTCCATGTCTGATGGAAGATGGTGAAGGAGCTTTCAGCTGAGCTGCCGGTTATATCGAAGTGAATATCTGTTTCTTCAATGACAACATATTCCTGATTACGGTAGTAATATACTACAGCCTTGTGGGTTTCCTGGCTGTCGGGCTGGAGAAAATCATTCGGCACAATGAGGTCGATTGTAGTACTACCTAAAGGAGGTAGTACCAGCGGTGTCTCCAGGGACTGCTTTCCAGGTACGACATCAATATCTTCCATGAGCATTCGAACACGGCTTCCCCAGCGGACAAATAACGTATAGGAGGAATACGCAGGAATGCCTGAGAGCTTGAATGAACCGTCAGCAGCGATTTGCGATGAAAAGCGAGTGTCAGGAATATAGACTGTCAGCTGGCTATGAATACCTGCCGGCTGGTTTTCGTCAAAGCTGATTTTCCCAGTGAGTGATCCAAGAGCAGTCAAGGCCATGGGCTCAACTGTGGTCGTCTGACCGGCTATCACCTCTATCACTCGACTTATGGAGTCTTCAGCAGAAATTGGCGAAACAGCGTACAGAGAGTAGAGGCCAGGATTGAGACTGTCTATGAGATAATTTCCCTGGCTGTCTGTTACCGTGCTCTCCGTACTGGAGGCTGCTGCTTGGTGTGATTCTTCATCGATTTGCTGCCAGCTGATGAAAATACCGCTGTGGTCATCCCCCAGGGAGAAACGGGCTGTTCCTCGTATTGATCCCGTTTCCGGTATATCTGATTCCTTCAGAGAAAATGTATAACAAGATGTGCCCATGAATATCACAGATACTGAAAAAAAAACCAAAATTATGTTATTGAGGGAACATTTTACTCTACGAAATAATGAAATGAGATGCGAGGATACTATTCTATTCCAATGAAACTGCAATATGGTTACCTCCTCAAGCCAATACTGTTGCTGTAATAATCTATCAAATAATTATTTAATCTGTAACTTTTCGCTTTAGGGCGCAGAGCTTTTCTATACTTCCAGCAGCTTACTGAACAAATATCTGTAAATTAAGTAATTAGTGATTATTTTGCTTGCCATATTGGGTACTCTCTGCTATACTAACAGCAACCTATAGTAGGTTGCTGGAGGAAGCGTGAAACCCAAGTATGAACGGCCTGACTACGTCAAGAATTTCTCAAAACCAAAGAACACAGAGATCAAGCATATTAACGGGAGATGGTACCTCTATGAACGCGCTACTTCGTATGATCCTGTCACCAAAAAATCTACGAAGACATCTGGTAAGATGATCGGTACTATTACCGAAGACGGCTTCGTTCCCAAGAAGATTAAAGCTGGTACCTTGCATGATATTGAGGTGGTGGAACTTGGCGCGTCTCACTACTTCTACGAACAGGGATCGCTTATCCGTCAACGCCTGCAGGAGGTTTTTCCTGATATTTGGAGAGAGATGTTTACCATTGCTGTACTACGCCTTATCCAGGATCGGGCACTTAAACGATGCAATGGCCATTATCAAACCAGTATTCTCTCAGCAATCTGGCCAGACTTGGCGCTCTCTCCCGCAAGTATCTCAAGACTGCTGAAACGATTAGGGAAAGACCGGAAACGCATTAAAACCTATCTGCTCTCCTTTGATCGGGAAGCAGATCGTTTCATGCTCGTTGATGGTCATCGGCTGCTTTCATCATCTCGCTATCTTGATGCTGCAGAGGTAGGCTATGATTCGAAATGTCGCTACAAGCCGCAGATCAATCTGCTCTATATGTTTTCTCTTGGAGAGGGGGTTGGCTATCCTGAATATTACAAACAGTATCCCGGAAGCATTACCGATGTCACGGCAATCTCCGATCTTCTGAAAGAGTCTGGCCGTACAGAAGAACACTGCACACTTGTTGCCGATAAGGGGTTTGGCAGCAGTGATAACTTTGATCTCATCGTTGAAAGGAATATGAAGTACCTCATCCCCTTAAAGAGAGGCAACTGTGAGGTGAAAGGAAAGGTTCCCCGTTCTCAATTTGATTATGAGCTGGGATTTACCTATCATGGAAGATCAATTTTTGCTCAGCGGATAGATTGCGGCAGGTATACCGTGCATCTGTTTTTTGATCCATATCTTCTGGCAAAAGAGAGTGCCGATCTGCTGACCCGTCATGAACGAAAAAATAGTGCTCTGAGCGTAAAGCGGGAGAAGGAATTAGCTCGTAGAAAAAAAGGGAACGGCAGGCTTACAGATGGGCAACTGGATGCATTGGTACCGCTAGAACTAACCGATGTACTTGCTGCAAAAACTGAGATGGGAACGATCTCGATAAGAACAAATCGCAATGAACTCAACTCTCAGCAGGTATACAGCATCTACAAGCAGCGGCAGGCTGTTGAGCAGTTCTTTAAAACCTTTGACTGTACATTGGATTACAACGCCAGCTATATGCAGGATGACTATTCGCTTGAAGGCTGGTTGTTTTTAAATCATCTGAGCATGAGCATGGCTATCGAAACTATGGATTCCATTGCTGCTATTGGGAAGACCCAGGAGATTTCGCTTGATGATCTCATTCAGGGATTACGCAAGATTAAGGCTACTAAAATAGATGGTACATGGTATCCGGCGAAAGTGACTGACAAAGTGAACTCGTTGTGTATGCAACTGGGATTGAAATTACATTCAGTTGACGAGCTTGTGAATCTTTCCAGACATTCAGCACCCTAAGCGTGAAAAGTTACAGTTTAATATTTAACGCCATTAACAATAAGGAAAGTTATGGGGATATTGGATGATCCAATTTATGAGGTAATACGGAAGGTGAACCCCCATATTTCCTACTGCACATATGCAAAGATATCTTTTATTTTGCTTACCAGAGTAAACATAAAATTAATATATTGCTTATCAGAGTGTACAAAAATGTCATTTTTTGATAGACTGACCTATGGATTCATTGATAGAAAAGTTTCGGCGTAAAATACTTAATATTAGTACCAACTTTGTCCGAAGCGCTATGGGAACAATTCACTGGGATGCTCGGCTTATAGGAATCAAAGGAGCTCGAGGTGTAGGAAAAACCACCCTCTTGCTTCAGCATATCAAACTAACCTACCATGATCAGTTGGACCAAATCATGTATGTCAGTCTGGACGATCTTTGGTTCTCAGAACATAGCTTAATTGATCTGGTTGATCGATTTGTTAAGATTGGGGGGAAAAGGATCTATCTTGATGAAGTCCACAAATATCCAGATTGGTCCCGCACAATAAAAAACATGTATGATGACTATCCGGAATTACAAATTGTGTTTACTGCTTCCTCCCTTCTGGAAATTCAGGATGCAAGAGCAGATCTAAGTCGAAGAGCAGTCATCTATCATCTTCCTGGACTATCATTTCGCGAATACCTGAACATTCAGGGTATCGGCCGGTTTGAGCCCTTCACATTTGATAAAATCATACAGCATCATTCTCACCTCTCGGAAGAGATAGTCAAAGAGATAAAACCGTTTCGATACTTTCAGGAATACCTTCAACAAGGGTACTATCCCTTCTTTCTTGAAGGGAAAGAAACCTTCGCCATGCGGTTAGAAGAGACAATCATCATGTTGATGGAAGTGGAACTCCCTATCATGCGGAATATCGATATCAGTTATGTTATAAAGCTCAAACAGCTATTGAGCATCATATCCAAATCAGCGCCATTTGCACCAAATATTTCCCGGCTGAGTGACAGAATCGGAATCAACAGGCAAACCCTGATTACCTATATTCATTATCTTACCGAAGCCAAGGTTATCAATTCGCTTTATAAAGAAGCCCGGGGTATCGGAGCTTTAAAAAAACCTGATAAGATCTTTCTTGAAAACACCAATCTGATGTATCTCCTGGCCGGGAACGCCAAAACAAGCGATGCAGGAACAGTAAGGGAAACCTTTTTCTTCAATCA